>CAJCHQ010000950.1 GCA_903970295.1 Bryobacterales bacterium | reverse complement strand
GAGGAAACGATTCGTCAAGCGGCTCGCAGTTGCATGGCCGGGCTGAGCAGTTATCCCAACGCCAAAATTTGCTATGCCGGCAAAGCGTTTCTTTGCCTGGCTATGTGCAAATTGGTAGAAAGCATTGGCCTGTGTCTTGATGTAGTCTCAGGTGGTGAGCTCTTCACGGCACTGACTGCCGGTTTCCCGGCGCACAAAATTATCATGCACGGAAACAACAAATCGGCTGAAGAAATCTCGGCTGCGGTAGACACCACAAAAGTGGCAATAGTCGCAGACAGTTTTTCAGAATTGGAAATGATTGCAGCTATTGCTCGTAAAAGGGGGGTGCGCGCACCACTGCTTTTGCGGATGATACCAGGGGTAGAGGCAGACACTCATCAATACATCAAAACCGGGCAGCACGACAGCAAATTTGGTTTTGCCTTGTCCGACCTCGATGCCGCAGTGGAAGCTATTATCGCCGCACCCGATGCCCTGGAACTACGTGGACTGCACGCCCACATTGGCAGCCAGACACACAAGATCGAACCTTATTTGGAAATCGTCGACATACTAGCCGATTGTTTCGCTCACGTCAGAGCTAAATATCAGCTTACTCTTCCGGTGCTCGATGTAGGCGGTGGCCTGGGCATCGCACTCGTAGAAGATGATCGACCGCTAGCGATAGATTTCTGGGCCGCATCGATCGCGGAACGTGTCAAAAGCGCCTTCACCGAGCGCAATTTGCCTTTGCCCGAACTGGTGGTCGAGCCTGGCCGTTGCATTGTCGGCACGGCGGGGGTAACTCTTTATCGGGCTGGCCACGCAAAAAAGCTTCCCGATGGCACTCATTATCTAGCTCTGGATGGTGGCATGGCCGACAATCCACGCCCGATCACTTACCAGGCGCGCTACACAGCAGCAATTGCCAATCGTGAGCAAAAAGAACCGGCAGCATCTGCAATTACGCTGGTTGGCAAGTATTGCGAGTCCGGGGATATAATCATTAAGGAAACATCTGTGGCGGCTCAAACAGGCGACTTAATTGCTGTCTTCGGTACTGGGGCCTATAACTACAGCATGGCTTCCAATTACAACCGTACTGCCCGTCCCGCATGCGTACTGGTCAAGGAAGGAAAAGCTGATGTGATAATCGAACGAGAGACAACCGAAGATTTGGTCAAACAAGATCGAATCCCGGCTCGATTGATGGATTAACACAGCGCCTCCATTGCGCAAACAAATTTATCCAGCAGTTCGAAAGTGAGCTATTGATGCCCGACTTCCATTGGTTAGAGCGATTTCAATGGCTGACAGACCCCAAAGAACTGTTTCAGATAGTTTTGATCGCTTATGCCTTGATTTGGATTTGGCGCCGAATCATTGGCACTCAGGCAGAACGCCTGGTCAAAGGCATGGTTGTGTTGACGATCATTTGTCTTGTATCTTCGGCAATGGGATTGAATCTGATCACCTCGATCCTCCAGCATTTGATACCGGTCGCCATGCTGGCGCTTTTGATTACTTTCCAACCGGAAATCAGGCGTGGACTCGGTTATCTCGGCAGAATGGACAAATTCAAACTCGACCTGTCGCTGCGCGATCCGGAAGTGGAAAAATCGAAGCGAGACATCGAACATATAATTCACGCAGTCAAAGATTTGTCGCGCACCAGAACTGGTGCATTGATAGTGGTCGAGCCACCGGCCGGCGAACGAGATTACCTTAGTCCCGGCACGACAGTGAATGGCGAAATCTCGACCAATTTGCTTCTGACTATTTTCTTTCCCCTTTCACCATTGCATGATGGTGCGGTTGTGATCAGGCAAGACAAAATCGTCGCTGCCGGCGTTATTCTACCCATGACCTCTGATCCAAAACTGAGCAGCAAATACGGCACACGCCACCGAGCAGCGATTGGCCTTTCGGAAATGTATGATGGACTGTGCATCGTGGTATCGGAAGAAACCGGCTCCATATCAGCCGCAAGCCGTGGCATGCTCGTGCGTTACAGCTCGGCCGAAGATTTAGCCGAGCCCCTCTCTTATATCTATGAGCAGCCATCTTCGACAAAACAATCGACACCGTGGAATGCTTTCGCCAACTGGTTCAATCGTCCTGGGCAAAGCGACGCCAGAGAGATAAACAAAGCTTTGCCCGTAACTATCGCGGAATCGACGCAGCCTCTGACGGTTGGTCCTGTGGCAGAACCGGAGCAGGCTTAGGTAGTTTTTTCTGAGTGCGCTGCCAAAACATAGTCATGCCAGTGATAGAAAGAAATGCCGGCGTCAGTCCCAGCACCGCCCACAGTGCTTTGATAAAAATGCCGCCGAAAGTACCAAAATGCAGTTTCGAAAGCCAATCTAAAATGAAATCGCCTGGCAGCCTGTGAGCAGGAACACTGATATTAGTTACAGCACCTGAACAGATGTCGACATCGACTTCGGTATTCTCGTCTTTTCGATACGACTTTTGATCGGTCAGCCAAATTTGGGTAATGCGCTTCCCCCCATTCGCCAGAGCGATTCTCGCCAGCCACTGCCCTGGTACTTTTAGCCGGGCAGCGGCAACCAAATCATCAATAGAGAGGGGCGGGCGATCATCCGGGCTGGCGGCCGTTGTGCTAATCGCACGCACCTGCGAGGAAACCGGAAAGACAATATTCAAAGCGCCAATGAATTCGGAACGAAACCCGAAATAGATCGCACTCACTCCCCAAATCAGAATCAACGGTAACGCCCAAAAACCGATCACGCTATGAAGTTCAAAATTTA
>CAJCHQ010000949.1 GCA_903970295.1 Bryobacterales bacterium | reverse complement strand
CCGTGCTGGTGGCAGTGCTCTTGAGTCTTTTGCTCAATAATCAGATTGCGGTGCCAATCAGTACACTGACAGTGGCGGCTAATCGCCTGGCCCAGGGTGAATTGGATTTTGCTCTACCGACAAGCAAAGCCAATGATGAAGTGGGAAATCTAACTAGAGCTTTCGAGACGATGGCCACATCCTGGAGCAAAACGATCCGCATCGCCCGACAAGTAGCCGACGGAGACCTGACAGTCAGATTAGAGCCCAGATCGGCCAACGATTTATTCGCGACCGCTTTCGATCAAATGGTGCAGAATACGGCGCGCATCACGGCCGAGTTCAAAGAAGCAGTATCGATCGTGAGCACAGCGGTGGCCGACATTTTAATTTCGGTCAATCAATCGGCAATTGGAGCGACCGAAACGGCGACTGCCGCTGCCCAAACCACGACAACTGTCGAAGAAGTGCGCCAAACATCGTTGATTGCCAATCAAAAGGCCAAGCAGGTTTCAGACACGGCCCAAAAGACGGCTCAAATCACTCAGGACGGCCGGCGCGCCACCGCAGATGTAATTGAAGGCATGAAGAAAATTCGTGAACAAATGGATCTGATCGCCGAAGCAATGATCAGACTGAGCGAAAAAAGCCAATTGATCGCCGAGATCATTACTACCGTAGACGACTTGGCTAAGCAGTCAAATCTTTTGGCCGTCAATGCTTCCATCGAAGCTGCCTCGGCCGGAGAATTGGGCAAAGGTTTCGGCGTTGTCGCTCAGGAAGTGAAAAACCTGGCTGAACAATCGAAACAGTCCACAGCCGCAGTCAGAAACATGCTCAGCGAGATGCAGCAAGCGACCAATGCTGCGGCAATCGCCACCGAACTCGGAGGCAAAGCCGTGGATGCGGCGATCAAACAATCCAGACAGGCAGGCGAATCAATCTCGGTTCTAGCCGGCAGTGTCCAGGAGTCGGCCCACGCCGCTACCCAGATCGCTGTTTCCAACAATCAGCAATTGTCCGGAGTCGACCAGGTAGCAACCGCCATGGCCGGAATCAGAGACGCTTGCGGCGAACACCTGATGGCGATCAAGCAGGTAGAAACGGCCGCTCATCGCCTGAACGAGATAGGGATCAGATTGAAGTCTTTAGTCGACAAATACGACATCTGGGAAGGCTCTTCAGCACAAGCAACGGGCGCAGAAGGCAGCCTGGATGGCTGGCATGGACGATAATCAAACCCGGTACTGGAGCTAAGCAAGGGGGTAAAATTCAAGTACCATGAGGTGGGTGGTAAATGGCTAAGGTTTGGAAGGCTTACGTCGGAGAGCTCAAAGAGCAACTTGATTTAATCAACGAGACGCTCGCGCTCAGCCAGCAAACTGCAGTCGACCGGTCTAGCATTTTGAGCACAGTGCGAGAACATCTGCGCACTCTCATTCGCGAGCGCCTGAAAACCCAGCCGTCTGCCGCTGATACATACAATGAACTGATATCATCGCTGGAGATTGCCGGTGTCGGTCATAACGGACTGGGAATTATCGCTGTCGACAGCAGTGCCCGAGTCACTCACTTTAATGCCACGGCTGAGCAAACCCTGGGTATCGCATTACTAACCGGCGACGTGGAGGTTCAAAACAGGGCTTTCTTTCTCGCAGACCGCGTCACACCTTGTGGCCGCAGTCTGCCCTGGCGCCGAGCAGCAGACGGTCTGGAAGTTCTGGAATCACAGATTTTCGTCAAACGGCCCGAAGTGCCGACCGGTTTTTGGTTGCAGGTCGATGCCTTACCAGTAAAAAGCAACGACGGCTCATTGCTCGGAGCAGTCTGCATCTTCGTCGACATCACAGAAGATGTTCAGGCCGAGAGTCACATCCGAGACGTCAGAAGAGCACTGGAGCAACGATTGACTGCGACAGCTAACGTACACGAAGACTTGAACCGATTGGCCGATAAACTGGGCAGCAAAAGTTTCGACCTGGTCGAAACACCCGAAGACGTAGTGCTCGTTGCCTCAACATTGAATGGTGGCGACAGCAAATTGGCTCTGGTTGTGGACGACGTGCAAGTGCATCATGTGCTGCTCAGTGCGCGTCTGAGTAATCTGGGCTTTTCTGTGCACTCGGCAAATAATGGTCAGGAGGCAGTTGCTGCCGTGAAAAAGCACAAATACAGTTTGATCCTGATGGACTGCGACATGCCCTTGATGGATGGCTACGAGGCGACAAATGCGATCAGAGCGCTGGAAACTGAACGTACGCCGATCGTGGCTATGACCAGCTATGACCGGCTGGGCGACCGCGACAAATGTCTGGCTGCCGGTATGGATGAATATGTCACTAAAAGCATCGACCAGACACGTCTAATCGCGGTCCTGGAAGCGGTCTTGAGAGGAGAACCAGTGCAGGTTCAAGAGTCGAAGGAATTTGTCCCGGTCGAAGACCCCGGCGACTTTGATCTGGCTCATTTAGAGCAATCCTTCGGCCAAAAGGCTTTGACCGATATCTTGCCTCTCTATATCAAAACCACGACTATCTTGATCGAATGCCTGAAAATTGCCATTGCCGAGAGAGATGTGCGAGCCACACATCATTATGCATATTGCATTAAAGGCCCTTCCGCCAGCCTTGGTTACACGAAGTTGTCAGACCTCTGTGACAAAATTGCCTCGGCCGCTTTGCGTAATAAATGGTTCGACGCAGACTTCGAGTTCGATTCGCTTGAATCAGCCTGCAACGATCTCGGGCGTAAACTCGAATCAGTTCTGGACGATTCTTCCAGCGACAGTTCACCGGAAAAAGATAGTTCGGCGGAATTGGCTTCGCTCGATGATCCGCATACGCGCTTGCGAAAACTCGAGCAAAAAGTCGGTCGAAGCACAGCCCAGGCACTGGCTAAAGCATTCCTGGAAGACACCAAAGACATGCTCGAATCAATGGGCGGCGCCATGGATCGCCACGAAATCGACAAAGTAAAAAAGGGCATGCACCTTCTGGCCGGTTGTTGCGCTTCAATGATGGATCGAGAAGGGCAGGGACTGGCCAGAAGCGTTGAAGAACTGGCCGAGAAGCAGTCATGGAAAACGGCTGGCAGTGTCTATTTGACTTTGTGCGAGTCTTTAGCGCGCACGCGCCACTTACTCAAAGAATACACAAAATAAAGAGACAGCGAAATTCAATCTTCCTGGACGAGTGGCAGCAAATGCATCACCGTTCTAAAAGAGGAAAAGAGCATGGCCGCTAACTGTAAGCGCTCACCGATAATTACTCTCTCCACCCCTTCGCCCGAGATTTTAATTTCAGGCGTCGCCGCATCCGCACAAAAGGCAAGCCCGCAGTCGCCTTTCTGACCAAATGTTGAGAGCAGATCACGCAAGCCTCCGACAATATATTTCTCGTCGAATCTCTTCAACATGAAACCGTCGGCCTGGCAATTGACCACGCTCACGATTTCTCCGACGTCATGGAACGAAGAAAGCAAAATGAAGGGTATCCGCCTGATCCGAGTGTCAGATTTAACCCGCTTGCACAATTCATAACCGTCCATCTCGGGCATAGAGACATCGCTCAAAATCAGATCCGGCTGTTGCGTGGCCAGGTATTGCAGGGCTTTATTGCCGTCACGAGCGGTGGCAACCGTGAATTCATGCGCTTCGAGCAGATGCTGCATGATCAATGATTGAGTCAGTGTATCTTCGACCAACAAAATATGCGTCTTATTATCAGCGCTCATTTTCGCCTCAAGGTTTCTTCTGCATACTGAGTTTAACGATCCGCTCCACGGTCGGGGCAATTTTTTCAGGAGGCAAGATATAAGTGGCACCGTGCAATTTGACAGCCGCACCGGGCATTCCGTACACCACGCAACTTTCTTTATCTTGAGCGATCGTGGTGGCTCCTTTCTGTTTCATCAAAACCAGCTCCTCTGCGCCATCTCGCCCCATACCGCTGAGCAGTATACCAATAGACTGCCAGCCAAAATTGATCGAGGCCGACCGAAATAGATATGAGGCAGAAGGACAGGCGAAGTGAGTATTCTTTTGAGCAGTCAAATGCACAAGACGCGGTCTTGATACACCCATTTCGCAGCCATCGGGCGCCAGATAACAATGCCCCGGCAAAACCTCCTCACCGTTTTTGGCAACCGATACCGCGAGCTCAGACGATGAGTCGAGCCAATCGGCAAGACCCTGCAGAAAGCCCTTAGCAATATGTTGGACAATCACAATCGGTACGGAAAAATCTTTGGGTAAGGCTGAGACAATCGTCTTCAGTACTGGTGGTCCGCCAGTCGAGGCACCGATGGCCACAAGCCGTATGCCCGGGTGGTCGTCTTGATCGTTGCGAGGTGAGTGGCGATCAGAGCTAGAACTTGCAGGGAAACGCTTGACGACTTTGATCTCCGACATCAACTTGACTGTCTGGATCAACTCTTTGCACAATTCATCATAATCAGGCGAAGAGATCCGCTGCGGTTTTTCGAGAGCGGCAACGGCTCCCGCTTCGATGTAATCGAAGGCATCAGCTTTGTTGGCCGAATTCCAACTGCCGCTACAAATCACAATTGGTACCGGCTTGGTTTCCATAATTCGCCTAGTCGTGACCAAGCCATCCATGACCGGCATATGCAAATCCATGGTGATCAGATCGGGAGTGTGGTGCCGCATAAACTCAAGGGCCTGGATGCCGTCTTTCGCTAAACCGATGATCTGGATGTCGGGATCCTGGCCGAGAATTTGCTTGAGCAAGACCTGGGCGGTAATCGAGTCTTCGACGATCAGTACTTTGATGGTTTTCATTCAGAGCAACCGTTTAATCACTTCCAGTAGCCCAGATTGATCGAATTTACCTTTGACAAAATAAGCATTGGCACCAGCTTGCACACCGCTCTCCCGGTGGTCTTTAGTGGCTAGCGAAGTCAACAAGACCACCGGCAAATCAGCGAATTTATTCTCTTCTC
>CAJCHQ010000948.1 GCA_903970295.1 Bryobacterales bacterium | reverse complement strand
CCATGCCGATGAAAGCCTGGAAGCGGGCACTGTCGAGCACTCCCGCCATGCCGATCACACGCGACGCCGGCAGTTTGGTTGTCTTCCAGGTCAAATAGGTCATCACATCGAGCGGATTGGTGACGACAATGAAGATCGCATCGGGCGAATGCTTGACTGTTTCTTTGGCGACGTTTTGCACGATGTTGGCATTCGTTTTCAACAGATCGTCTCTGGTCATGCCAGGTTTGCGCGCGATGCCGGCGGTGATGACAACGATGTCCGACCCCTTGGTGGCGGCATAATCGTTGCTGCCGGTCAATTTGCAATCGTGCCCGATTAGCGGTGCCGCTTCCATCATGTCCAGCGATTTGCCCTGGGGCATGCCCTCAATAATATCGACAATCACCACGTCGGCCAGGTCTTTATCTGCCACGTACTGAGCCACGGTGGCGCCAACGAATCCAGCCCCTACAACAGTTACTTTGTTCACGCCAAAATCCTCCTGACGCCAGCTCGGCCACTTCCAATTTGATTGGGCAAGATTAGCACGGGCCTACCGGCTACCCGGCTTTGTTTAAGTATTAGTTTGTTTCGGCAGATACAAAGTAGATTTGCCCTGGGCAGGCTCGAGTAAAAATAGCCCTTCCAAAAGGCCAGGACTTGGGTATGCTGATGATTGAGGGGACTTGGGCCAAAAAATTTAAGGCTGCCGGGCGAACTTACCAGAAGTGCCAACGTCGGAAAACCTAAGGGGTTCGAGGAATATCGTGATGAGAGCGCGTCCACGTGGTCAGTCTGTACACAGCCCGTTCCGGGCCATGGCTGTAGCCTCTGGATTGCTCGCTCTATTAATGATTAGTCCTCGGGCGTCACTGGGCGAAACTCAGCCGGATGACCCGGTTCTCAAGCCAGACATTCCGAAGTTCGACCTTTCGGCGCCTAAACCGCGTACCTTGAAAGGCGGCGTGCAACACCGCGTCGACGCAGAACAGACGCCTCCGCCCACCGGCAAGAAAATGTCTGGCGGCGTCATGGATGTGTTCAAGAAGAAGAAGAAAGAGAAGCTCAGCGGTCAGACCGCCCGTATTGCACCTGACTCCACTTTGCGCGGCAACGGCTCTTCTAACTTTCTCAATTCCACTATTCAAAGCGGCGTCGGTATTATCGGCGTTAAATTCCTTCTGCCTATCGGTCACATGCCAGTAATCAATCGCGTATTTCCGGGCACACCGGCTTGGCAAGTCGGTCTGCATGCCCAGGATGTAATCGTCGCTGTCGATGGAGTGCCGACGCTGGGCCTATCTAAAGAAGATGTTTACAGCATGATCGTCGGTAAACCCGAAACCGATGTCACTATTTCTATCCGGCGCGGCACTGATTTTATTGCGAAGACCATGAAGCGCATGGATTTCAATGACATCCCCGACCCCATGGTGCGGCAAGATTATTTGATGTCGATTTGATCTTGTCAACTTATCGCTTCCGCTCGCCCGGCTCTAAGCGGCGGGCTAACGCTTAAAACTTTCGCTCAAGTGCTAAACTTGCTGCCATGCGCTTGTGTTTTGATGCCACCAGATTCGGTTGCGGGCTCGACGGTGCCATTGATCTGGCCGTCCTGCGGGGGCTCTCCGCTGTCGAATATTCGTTCGCGCCATTTCCTGTGAGCGGTAAAAATGGCGGCAAATTAGATGCAAAGGAGCGCCGCTATCTGGAAGGTGTGGCCGAGCAGTCTCAGTCGCGCGGTGTCGAAATCGCCTGCCTCAACCTTGATTTTTGTTTCGATCCAAAAGACAAAAAGGCGATCAAGCAGTTCGCACCGATGCTGCACAAAATCATGAACGTGGCCAAACTGACCGGCTGTAAGCGCGTGTCTTTCAGCATCGTGCCTGGCTTTGACGAAGATTGGCGCAGCCACCTCGGCGAAGAATTGGTAAAGATCCAGGATCAATTTGCCGATCAAACAGTCGGCCTATTGCTCAGACTTTCCACACCGGCTGCTTTTCGCGACCAGTCTCTCAAGCGCTGGAACGGCATGGAGCCGCAAGACTGGCGTGAGTTGATCGCTTCTGTTCCTGGCCTCGGTCTGAACTTTTCTCCGGCCGATTGTGTTTGGCTGGGCATCGATTATTTACGCGTCCTTTCCGGTCTGGTGCCGGCAATCGATCACGTGGAAGCCCACGATATCGAAATCAGCCGCGACCTATTGGTCGACAGCGGCATGTACGGACCATTGTGGTGGCGCTACCGCATGCCCGGCAAAGGGCAAGTCGACTGGCGCCAATTTATCGAAGCCCTCAAACTCTACGATTTTCAGGGCACGATCTCGATCCATATGGATGATGAATTCATCGCCGACGAAGCGGAAGAATTAGAAAAAGCACTCGAAACCAGCCAGAAATTTTTGGCACCGCTTTTGCGAGGTTGAACCGTGTCTGAATCAAGAAAACTCCATCTCTATCTGCACACGCATTGGCACAGAGAATGGTACTTGACGCACGAAGAGTACCGCAGCCAGCTTTTCTTCGTCGTGGAAGATCTGTTGCGCAAATTAGAAAGCGGCACGTTGCCGTCGTTTTTTCTCGATGGCCAAGCCTGTCTGATCGAAGATGTGCTGGAAATCGAGCCGGCAATGGCAGCGCGCATCAAGCAATGCGTTCAAGCGGGACAGCTAGAGGTTGGACCCTGGTATGTGCTTGCCGACCAGATGTTAGTGGCCGGCGAAAGCTTGATCCGCAATCTGGAAATGGGTCTGGCTGTTGCGAGACTTCACGGTCAGGCGGCTGCGATTGGCTATTGTCCCGACACTTTCGGACATTCTCAGGATCTGCCCCGCATCTTGCAAGGTTTTGGCATCACCAATTGTTTTCTCTGGCGCGGCGTACCGCCGATTTCGTCGAGCAATCTATTCTGGTGGAGTGGTCCCGACGGCAGCAAAGTTCTGGTATACCACCTCGCTCGTGGATATTTTCAAAACATTTTTCACGACAACCCAACGGCTGAGAAATTAGCTGAATTTTTATTGTCCTGGGCATCCAACCAGACATTTGCTGGTGCACATGCTGAAACAAGCGGTGCGGAGCCTATCTCGCGACCGTTCCCGGCTGCCTTGATGCCCGTGGGTGGCGATCATTTGGGAGCGCCCTGCGGCTTCGAGCGGCAATTGGATGCGGCTCGCTTATTGCTGAAAATCGAAACCGTCGCTCAGACTCTCAATTTGCAGCCTGGCACAGAAAAGAGCAAAGACCCAGCGGGCTCGGCTCCGGCAGTAACTGTGCAGGCGACTACACTGACAGCCTTTGCCGAGATCATGCAAAATTATGCCGGCAGCAAAGCTTCCGTCATTCTCGAAACCAATGGAGAGCTGCGCGAGAACGCTGCCGCCAGGCGCTATGAGCGTGCCTACATGCTGCCAGGCGTTCTCTCCACCAGGCTTTATTTGAAGCGGCTCAATCGCCTGGCTGAAATGCGTTTGGCCCGCGTTTGCGAGCCTCTATTCACGTTTCTCAGTATTTGTGGATTGGTCGAATATCCGCACGCACCACTGCGCCTTGCCTGGCGCAATTTGTTACGCAACCATCCCCACGACAGCATCTGCGGTTGCAGTGTCGATGCCGTCCATCGTGAGATGGAGACCCGCTTCGAAAAATGCCATGCCATTCTCAATCTTCTCGAGCGCCGTACTTTCGAGGCACTAGCTGGCGCTAACTCACTTCCAGGAGGGAAAGACTCTGTCCAGTCCCTTGATTTTACTCCCGGCGATGATATCGAAGATGGTGCCGGGGCTTCTGCCACTATTTTGATCGAGCCCGCTCAAAGCCAGAAAGCGGCCAGAAAAAAAACGGCGGCTGCCGGCAAGAGCCAGACCCAAGCCTATGTGCAGCCGATTTACAACGTCGACTACGAATTGAGCCCCGAGCGGGAGGTAACTCCAACCAAGGCCCTTGCCACAATCAGTCAGCCCAGTCTGGCCGATCCGCAATTTGCCGCGACATCTGTGATCTTGAGCAATTTGTGCGGCGAGAGTTTAATCGGACCACTGTCAATTTCCTGGGCCGAGGAGCCTATTGCCGGTGAGCCAGCGCTTTCCCCAGCAGCCAATACTTATTGCGACAACGATGGCACCACCTGGCAAATTGGTCAGGTGAGCGAGCGCCGGCTGATCTTCACTGGTACCAATCATTTGCCTGAGACTAAGGTTGTGCGGGTTTACGATGGTTGGGTGTGGAGCGATCAAATTCCTTCACTGGGGTGGCGCAGTTTTGCTTTTCCCAATCGCTCGGCCTGGGTGGCAGGGTCGAAGCTCAGGCGCGCCAGTCATGACGACGTGATCGCCTCCGATCTGAGTATCGCCAACGAATTTCTGACGCTGGAAGTTGCTCCCGACGGTCTTCTCGTTTGTACCGTCAAAGATGCCGGTAAGCGCGCTCGCGTCTTCAAACTCGGGCATCAATTCAAGGATGTCGGCGATGCCGGTGACACTTACAACTTCGACCCGATCGAAGAAGATAGCCCCTTAACAGCTCGTTTGCTCTCAACCGAATTGGCTACAGCTGGACCTCTCGTGGCGGCGTTGCGGCTCACTTATGACCTGCAAATACCAGCCGGTATGATCGAACAGGCCGTCGGAATCGACGAAGATCTGCCCAAATACACGCGCTCGAAAGAATTGAGCGGGCATCGATTCACAACCAGAGTGGAGTTGCATAAATCAGTGCCGATCGTTTTTTTCGAGACGACCTGGGAAAATCGAGCGAGAAATCATCGCCTGGAAGTCGTTTTCGACACCGGGCTGACCGTCAATAAAACATTTTCGGAAAATCATTTCAGTATCGTCGAACGAGCAGTACCGGGAAAAAAGAGGAAGTTGCCCGTGGCTGCCGGAGAAGAGGCAGAGCTGGACCGATTTCCTTGCCAACGCTTTTTTATGGCTAATCGTCAGGTCTTTTTCAACACCGGCTTGCCCGAATATGCTGTTGATGGTGCCAATGTCTCAATTACTCTCTTGCGCGCTGTGTCGCATTTATCGCGAGATGATCTGCGCAGTCGCTCCGGTTCTGCCGGACCAGAGGTCGTGACTGACGAAGCAAATTGTCTCGGTGCAAACAAAGTCAATTACGGTTGGGCGCCTCTGCCCGGTGAAAATGCCTGGCCGCAGGCTGCCCAAGTGGTTGAGCCGATGCCTATCGCTTCTGAGCCGGTGGCTTCCGAGCCGCAAACAATTCTTGCCAATTTCGCCAAAATATCGAGTGGCCAACCAGACGCTGTCGGCGAGCCAGAGTCCTGGCCGGGGAGCCCGCCATCTTCGGTTTACGAGCGCTTCGCCTCGCAATTGCCGATCGGCATGACCGAGCGGCGGGCACTGGATGGCGACGTGATCAATGCCTACCGCCTGGCTGAATTATACGAAACACTTAGCTGGAGTTGTCTCACCGATGACGCAGGCAGTGTGGAAGCCGTCAGTTTTCTGCAAATCGACAATCCTGCAGTCAGGGTTTTGTCGTTGCGCCGCAAGTCTGAAGATGATTGCGTGGAGATTCGTCTCTTGAATGTGCTTTTGACTCGTCAGACTGCCGAACTTCAGGTGCGCATTCCTCATGTCGAAGCCCAGATGACAACCGCTGACGGGCGCATTCTGGAATTGCTGGAAAGGGTCGATGGCGCCTTTGCCAGCCAACCGGAGGCGAAAGTGGAACCGATCGGCCAGGCTAAAAATAGAGCGCCGGAAGATGAGGGCCAACTGGGCGACGATATGCTAGCTTTAATTGAATCGGCGCTTTATCGGCTTGAACTGGGACCGAATGCCTTAATCTCGATCAGATTGAAGCAAAACCCTGCCGGCGTGGAAAGACATCGTAGCAAGAGGAAAGGAGGCTCCTAAATTGGAAATACAGTGCTCCACTGACAGGAATAGAAGCTCGAAACTATTGGGTTGCCTGATTTTTCTGCTGCTTGCGGCGCCATCACCGGCAGTGGCTAAGAAAGCCGCTGCCGACCCCGCGCTATCGCCTGTGCAATACAAGCAGCTCGAGCATGCCAGGAGTATGGCTAAGCATGCCGGTCCCAAGGCCAATCAATTGATCATTACGGTTTTGAATTCGGCCCAGACTCTGGACGAATGTCTGGCGATTGCGGCTTATACCGATGCGGCCGGCTTTCCTTTGATTGAGGCGAGAACCAAGTCTTTGCAGAAAGGCATTGTTCTCTCCAAGACTCCCGACGACTATATGAGAGTGGTGCTCAAAGCCCGGCAGTTGCAGTGTTTTGACGTGACGAGCCAGGCGATCAAAGCGCTTCTAGCCAGTGCTAATACGCCCGAACAATTGAATGAGGTGGCGAGAAAATCGCAAGAGATTGCCCTCAATGATGTCGCCCATCTGGCCTTAGAAAAATTGTTCGCCCATGCCAAGACTGTGCCGGATGCCATTAGTGTAGCCAAAACAGCGCGCACTCTAGGGATGGATGATTTGACCAGAAAAATCCTCAAAGAGTTGGAGGATGACTGCCGCACAACCGCTGAGTTGATGGCCCTTCTGCCGCAAGTGGAGCCGTTCGCGTATGGCGACGTCAATCGTTATTGCTTGCATCGCGCACTCGACTACGCCAATAGTGCCGATGATTTTTATGCCATTTATAAACAATCCCAGCGTCTCAGGCAGCAAGATATTTTTGACGTAGCCGCTTTTCGAGGCAAGAAGATGATATTGATGCAGAAATTGCAGGAAGAACAGGCTGCAGCCGCGGATGCTTCAGCGAGTGCCCAGCAGGAACTGCAGCAAGCCGAGCAAAAGGCCAGAGAAGACCTGAACAAAAGCGCGCCCAACAGCGGACCCGGCTTTTAGTTGTTTTCGCTTTCGCTTCAAGTTTTCTTAAATCGCTCTTCAAGCTCAGCGATTAAAACAAGGCTGAGCCTATCACTGCTGAAAGGGCGATGCCCGCTGCTTCTGCAAGTTCGACCACGCAGCCGTAAGTGTCGCCGGTGTGCCCGTCGATTTTGCCATTCAGCCAGTGCGCGGCAATGATACCGCCCATGATGGTAAAGACCAGCGGGCAAATGATTGTGGTGGCACCCCAGAAAAAGGCTGCTGCTACTGTAACAAGCACAGCCGGTATAGCGCCTTTCCACAAGTCGGCTGGATAATCCATCGAGTCATGCCAGACTTTGCCTTTACCGTAAGCTCTGGCGTAGGGAAATTTGCCGATGGCATAGCTTTCGCACCAGCGAGACCAGGCCGGAATACAAGCCAGCGCTGCCAGCTGCCAGGGTCCGTGCAAGGAGGTAAGGCTAGCGATTTTGAGCAACAAGATTGAAATTCCGGCGAGGACGCCGAAGTTGCCAACGCGACTGTCGTGCATGATTGCCAATATGCGTTCTTTGTTCTGATGTGAAAAGATGCCGTCGGCTGAATCCATCAGACCGTCGAAATGCAGCCCGCCCGTCAGCCAGAGCCAGGCTAGTGAAATCAGGCAGCCTTGCAAAAGGGCTTCGTTCTCTAAAAAATTCATCGTAGCGGCCAGGAGGAGCAGGAGACCGCCAATCAAAACACCGACTGCCGGCAAGTATTTGGCCAAGCCATTTAACGACAGGGATTCTTGCTCGAATTCTATGTTGGCCAGGTGAATGCAAGTGACATATGAAACTGCCAGACTGAAGCGCTTGAACAGATTCATTACATTCATAGCGCGGTCGTCTCTGGCGTGAGAATTTCGGCTGAGTATTCGGGACGTTCGGGGAAATGCTGAGGGTTATCGAAGACCAATTGCTCTCGTTTTGGTTCGTAGTAAAGGATCAAATCCTGGATCTCTTTCAATACGTCCGGGTCGTTTTCGAGATCCCTGGCTTTGTCGAAAATCCTGGCGCGAAAGCTTTCGATCTTGTCTTCCTTGAGGCTGTCGTTCCAGGGCATGAGCGCATCGTCTGCCAGGAGGGCCGCGATATCAGGCACCAGAGGCAGTGGCTCCGAGCCAGGCAGCCCATAAGCGAAAATTACTCTTTTGCCGCGATTGTCGACGAAGCTTTCGTGGGGACCGATGATGTCGGTCGCCCAATCCATAACGAGCAGTGCTTTTTCCGGACGGCTGGGACCTTTGTAAGGCTCGAGCGGAATCTCGATCAATTCGCTCAAGACGCGAGCCAGAGGGCGAGATTGCGTATTGTAGTATTCGATTGTTTCGATCTCGCCCTGCATTCCTTCCAAAAAACCTTTGACGATCAAAAGCGTTTCGGCGATGCCGCGGATGTCCTCCACCTGCCCTTCTGTTTTACGGTGAGGGCGAAGGAGGATACCACCATAAAGGATATAGAGCCAGTCCTGCGGCGTCAGCACTTTCTTTTGCGCGAAAGTTTCCAGGCGGGCAAGCACCGCTTTGCGGTGAGTGACTTCTTTCAGTTCATCTTCCTGGGCAGCCAGTTCGATCAATTGCTGCGTCAACTCGCGAGCTTTTTTCATGTTGCGAGTGAGCACGTAGCAAACTGACAGATTCAAGGTGGTATCGAAATCAGACGCGATCGCCAGAGCTTTTTCGAAGTGTTTGATGGCAGCTTCGAAACGAGCGAGAGTCATGAGGGCGAAACCCAGTTCGTAATTGACGACCGGATCACCAGGGCTGAGAGCGTCGCATTTGCCAAGCAACATGGTGGCCAGCTCGAACTGACGAGCGTCGATCAACGAGAATCCGGCTTCAAAAAGGGCGAGCGCTTTTTGATCTGGCGTCACTTTAAGCAACTTGCGCACGCGATTGGCTTGTTCGGTGCGACCCGATTCGTGCATCAATTGCGCGTACAACTCGATTGCCTGTTCTGAGTCAGGTTCTTCCAACCAGCGTGGCTTAAGCTCCTGCAGAGCTTTTTCAAACATGCCGTCGGCAAGAAGTTGGCGTGCTTTTTCGAGTTTGCTCTCGGGACCGTCTTTTTGTGAGACCGTTTCGGTCATGAGCCGACCTCGCACGTCAGCCCACGGCTGACAAAACTACTGCCCTCGCTTAAACCAGCTTTTCGGCCAGTTCTTCCGCGTGATACGAACTGCGCACCAGCGGTCCCGAATGCACCATTTTGAAACCAAGTGACCAGGCGTATTGACCGAGCTCACCGAATGCCTCGGGCGTTACGTATTTGCGCACCGGCAATTGCTCGCGACTGGGGCGCAAATATTGTCCCAGCGTCAAGAAATCGCACTCGATGGCCCGCATATCTTGCAGGACCGCTTTAACTTCTTCCTCTGTTTCCCCCAAACCAAGCATCAATCCTGACTTTGTCGGTATTGCCGGATTGATTTCTTTGGCCATAGCCAAAACTGCCAGAGAGCGTTTGTATTTCGACCCTGGCCGCACCTTTCGATAGAGTCTGGGCACGGTCTCGATATTGTGGTTGAAAACGACCGGCTCGGCCGCCAGAACTATTTCGATACAGTCGCGCCGGCCCTGGAAATCAGGCGTCAAGACTTCGACATTGACAGCCGGAATCGCT
>CAJCHQ010000947.1 GCA_903970295.1 Bryobacterales bacterium | reverse complement strand
TTGATGCCGAAAGTCCGGCTTGCCACCTTCAATATTTGTTGGTGAAGTGTGTCTTCGCCCTTTTTCGCCGACCTGCTGGCTGCCTTTCGGTCGCTCCTTGCACCCTTTTGCTCAGCCTTCACAGTGCTCTTCTTCTGCATGATTCCGCCGGTATTCGTAGCTTCCACGCCTTAGACCGTCCGTCATGAAAAAAGTTTCTCGACTTCTTTGACTCCCGATCGCACGTCGGGTAAGAGAGACCGCGTCACCGCGGCTCCCTCCCCTAAGAACCGCTCGTGACAGTTACCCGTCAAGCGGCTCAAGCCTTCAGCAATCGAGAGTTGCTAGCTGCCCATAATTCGCTGGTCGCAATTTCTTCTCCTCGCGGGTACGCCAGTATTCGTGGAGATCTGGATCGTCGGGACACGCACTGCCAACGACCTTAGTATGGCGTTTGATGGCGATTTGACTGAGGTTAATCAGGTAAATACGCGACCGCTTCGCCGTTTCGGCATTGGTGTTAGCAAAAAATACCCATGACCTTTCATCAAGAGTCGTGAAGTATTTCTGCTTAACCCAGTTCGTGCCCTTTCGTTGATGCCGATCAAGGCACCATTTCCAGATAGCCAGCCAGACTTGATGATCCACGTAGGAGAATACTTGCTTGCTGACTGCGTGTCGGTAGTAGTACGCCCAACCTCGCAACACAGGGTTGAGATGTCGAATGACAATTTCAGGGGTTACGGCTGAATGATTTTTCAGCCATTCCCTGATGCTTCGCAAAAATTCCAATACCTTATCCTTTTGTGGTTTGACAAGGCATTTCTTGGAGTAACGCCTTACGGAAAATCCGAGAAAGTTGAATCCATCATTAATGGAAACAACCTTCGTTTTCTCTGTATTTAGAGTTAAACCTCTTTCTGCAAGCCATTCTTCAATAATTGGGCGAATAGCAAGAAGTTGTTCTTTGGTCCTGGCGGTTACAACAAAATCATCAGCATATCTGATAAATCCCATTTTCCCACCAAGCAGCGATTGCATTCCATCCAGTGCGATATTCGCAAGGAGAGGACTGATCACGCCGCCCTGAGGGACACCATTTATGGTGGCGTGAAACACTTCTGCTTCTACGTAGCCGGCTTTAAGCCATTGTTTTATCAATTCACGACCTGGGCATTTGCCAATTTTGTCGAGAATGAAACTGTGGCTTATATTGTCGAATGCTCCCTTAATATCTGCGTCTAATACCCACGAGTCTTTATGACGGCCGTTCAATCTTAGCCAGCATTGCATGACAGCGTCATGACAGCTGCGGCCAGGACGGAAGCCGTAACTATGGGATTCGAAGCGACATTCCCAGCTAGGTTCAAGGGCGTTTTTCAATATGGCCTGTGCAACTCTGTCTCGGACTGTTAAAATACCCAGCGGTCGTGTTTTACCACCGGCTTTAGGAATCTGTACCCGTCGAGCGGGGCTGCAGTTCCAGAGTTTGTATTTAGACAATCTTTTGACGAGGGCGACTCTTCTGCTGTCGTTCAGAACGAGCTGGTTATCTACACCAGCAGTCTTACGACCGTCGTTTAGTTGAGTCACCTTTCGCACAGAGCTAAGCAAGTTGGAGTAGCTGCGTATCATCAGTTTCATCAGGCTTCGAACCTGGTTCCACTTCTGATCTCTGGTTGCTCGGAATATTCTCTGTCTCAAGTTTTTGACTTTACGTTCGACAGTATTCCAATCAATGGATTCCCAGTCGAGCGCCTGTCCCAATTCTCCGATATCATTTCTGATTCTATCTTTCAAATTAGTTCATCCTATTACGTTGATATTCCGTCGAAGACCATCTGGAAGTCAGCCATCTTTCGATGTGAGGCGAGCCTCTATCCCAGCCATTACAGTCGGGCATTTGCTTTTTCCAGACTCCTCTACCCACTCGGCACTGGTTCTCACTTACGCTTGACCCACTTTGAGTTTTCTCAAAGAGCCGATTGGGCTTACCACGTTTCGCATCGATGATTTACGATCAGTTAGGACTCCACTCATACTCCGATGGGAATTTAGACTCCTCATGCCCGGCGTTGCAAGTCCGGGCACCAACCCATTTACCTTTTGGTTACGGTGTTACAGCCCTTTTCACCGCTTCAATTATGACGAAGCTATGTGGTTCACTTGTATTAGTCCTTCCGATCTTCCTCTTGCACCTAGACCGCTTTAGGGCTTGCAGTACCAGTGCTTTCGTGTCTTGCTTCCACCGCTTTCATTACTTACTAGCGATGTAGACCGAGTCAAAGACTCGTTTTACGTGAGGACAGGAAGAGGTGCATCCCTGGGATTGAATCCAATCATCTTTTGCGACCTCCGTGACGCGCTGCAACAAAGTTGCAAACATTGGACCCTATTATCAAATTGTTGAAGCGGTTCGAGAGACGAAGCGGCTTCGAAGAGTCAAACAAACAAGGGGATAAGCATCATGGAAAAAAACATCTTTTCATTCATCGGATTCACCCTGGTTTTAACTTTGAGTTGCGGAGTGCTTCAATCAGCAGTCGGAATGTGGCACGAGCACACCGATGGCATCCAAATTCTTTCTATCGAGCGCAATGATAACGTTCCTGCAAATGCCAACAGCCTGGTCGCTAACGCTCAGTAGGATGGTGTTTCTGGGCTATGAAATTTTTTTGCTGGGTTTCGTAATTTTACCGCTGACATGACATTCGGATGAAGTTATAAATGTCTTGTCAAAAGGAACCCCGCCATGTATGCAACCACGAAATTAAACCGTCAGTCACCACAACCAATACTGAATAAGCAGCGCGTCCGCATGGTGCTCGACGAGCAAATCTATGCTCAAGCAGTGAAGGTAACGCAAGTTCGACCGGTCAAGTGCCGTTGTTCAGAGCTTGTCGATGACCCCAGAGTAATTTGTCCGACGCACTGGCTATCAATGCAAACGGCTGTCTGAGTCACGTTTACCAATCCTTGGTGAGACATCGATTCATCGGTCATCGGCTAATCGTCGCTTCGAATTCATCTTTCATCGCCTCATCTTCAG
>CAJCHQ010000946.1 GCA_903970295.1 Bryobacterales bacterium | reverse complement strand
GGTAGTAACAGTCGTCTCATGACATTCTCCAAAGATTTGAGTTTGAGGTTATCCACCAATCGCCGCACACACAGACAGTCCGAAAGCTAGCAAGCCTCTCGAACGTGTCTTTTCTTGGTTTTAAAACAGTTACTGGTTTGTTTTTGTGTCTGTGTGATTAGGCTATCGATGGATGCCTAAGCATATAGAATTACAGACTTTCAAATTCAACCCTTTCGATGCAACGTATCCGAGTGTCAGCGATATATGAGCAGATTATTCTCTAGAACCTCGCGCTAGCGCCAGTTTCTAAAGAAAAGATGAACGCTCTTGACACCAACCGGGTGATAATGAGGCTCGCGCCGGTGAGATCACTTGGCAATAGAGTGGTCGTAGCTGCTTGGCAAGAAGGTGCTGAAATCAGGTGTTTCTAGCTACCCCAAATATCGCATCAGAAGAAATCAACGAGCACAAGCCTTAATCAGTGAATTTGAAACTCTGACCCTGTTTACGTTTGGAGCATCGCGATCGAGAAATGAAACATAACTTTTATTCTAAGACACTCGGATTCGCGCGCCCGATCGATCACCGCCTGCAATGGCTGAGCTGATTATCCTCTGCCTTATTATTCCGGCGAAAGAACAATCGCCCAGCGCGCGATCACTTCGGAGCTGTCCTGGTCTTCTGGGCAATTGTTCTTTCGTCGGTTCCACATAAACACCGCAAAAAGTGGTGATAGCTGGCTCTGCAGCTGTCAGCACTTTTTGTGGAAGCGTAAGCAAGGTTCTCGCCTAGACTTCTGTTTGTGCGGATTTCGTGAAGCTGAAGGAAAAATTACACGTAACACAACTCTCCCTAATTTTCCTCTGAGAGCCTGTTGGGGTTGCATAACCGATCCCTTCTGGAGCAGGAGAACAAGATATGCAATCAGTGATGAACAGCTGGCAGACCGGGATCGTGCCAGGCCTGGTGGCGGTCATGTGGATGGCTTGGCCGCTGTTTCACTTCCGGGCAGCAAAACGTGATTTGTTTTTGCACCCAGCACCAAGGATTTATAACCACAACGTCGAAGACGCATTTTCCTGTGTGCGCGATTTTCTTAGAGAGTCATCCTACAACTGCGGCGACAAGTGGCGCGCTATCACAGCCGACAACGCGACGATGAGAATAGTCGCGGAACTAACGTACCAAGAAGAAGAACTATTAATCGAGATGGGTCAACGTGGTGAACTGCGCGATCGAAGGCAGCTTGTCAAACGACACATTAAGATGGAATGCCAGATGAAGAGCGAGGACGGGCGAGCTGTTCTTCAATTCGATTTCGCTCCTCGAGCGGAAGGCTTTAACACGGCTTCGTGCGATCCGTTCATCGAGCATGTTCTAGCCGCGATAGAAACCGGTCTCGGACCAGGAGAGGCAGTGAACGAAGTACTACCTAAGCCGCTGGGGTCTCCGCCCTGGTGGCTGATTGTCGCCACATGCGTGGCGTTCGCATTTATTACTGGACTGATTTGAGAGGACTAAAAATGACAAGTTTGGCTGAAAGAACACAAATTATTGAAGGTGACGATAAGACTATGGGCGAAGTTATTTCAACTTCGCTCAATCGGCTTGGCTGGCATGTGAAGTTTGCCAATGCCAAGATGCGCCAGGTAAGCGCGGTAACGGAGACATCTCGAAAGCGTGGTCAAGACATGTGGCGCTATTCTTTTGATGCAAGAATTCGCTGGCACAAGGACGGTACCAAAGTAAGACTCGAAATTTGCGTCTCTGAAAAGGAGATGGACTGGACTTCTAACGATTGTGCTAAACATTGCGATGAAATTTTGAAAGGCATAGAAGCAGACGCCGAAATACTCACGCAGAGCGAACAAGAAAACGAGCCGTCTGATTCTTATGGCTCGGCACGGTGGTCTTCATTAAAAGACCTGGAAGCAGCCGGTTACATTGATGCTCAAAAAAACGCGAAGCGTTTGCTCCTGGGGCCCCTTCTTCCAGGCAAAGTAAATCTTGAAATATCGGCTCAGGATACGGAAATGCACGCGCTTGTTTGCGGTCCGACCGGAACTGGTAAAACGTCGTCAATCTTCATTCCTAACCTAGTTGAGCGCATAGGTGTAAGTGCAATTGTCACGGAAGCCACAGCCGGACGCGGTGACGCACCGGATCTGTTTTCGAAAACTTCCGGCTTTAGGAAGATGGCGGGACACGAAATTTATTATTTCAATCCGGACGACATGCGCTCGGTTCGCATCAATCCTATCTCTCACATCAAGACTTATGCTCAAGCTGCTGAAGTGGCTTCCTTGATTATCAAAAATACCTCGTCTCCGTTCACGAAAGACGCCAAGGTCTGGGAGGACTCCGAATCACAATTGCTTATTGCTTTGATCCTGCACGCCGTAGGCGAAGGGCAGGACCTGGGCAGTATCAGACGATTGCTGCGTCGCGGAGCAGACGAGATAGGTCTTGCCATTATGAACAGCGTGTATCAGGAAGCTAAAGACGAGTTCTGGGGCTTTTATAACAACACCACTGAGGGCTTCAGAAACAGTGTTTTATGCGGGCTCATGGCTCGCCTGAATCTCTGGGTGAATCCTCGCGTTGTTGCCCTAACCGAGAAAACTGATATCGATTTTGAGGTTCTCACCAAGCAGCTTTTCACCTTTTATTTCGCAGTGCCGGCGAAGCAAGAGCACCTGAAACCGCTGGCGGCACTGATTTTCAATTTTTTGCTTGAGTCATCGTTAGACCGAGAGTTCCAAAAGCCGCTCGCATTGTTCCTTGATGAGTTTCTAAATTACGGTTACATTCCAGGCATGCCTGAGGCGTTAACTATCATTCGCCACAAGCATATTCCAATCACTTTAGGTATTCAGGATCAAGTCCAGCTGCGTAAAGTCTACGGCGACGATAATGCAACTCTCTTATTCGGGCAGCCGGGCACCAAAATATTTTTCAAGCCTCGTGACCTGGGCACGGCGAA
>CAJCHQ010000945.1 GCA_903970295.1 Bryobacterales bacterium | reverse complement strand
GATTGCCAGTTGCTCGATTTTTCGGCAGGTAAAACGAGCTCGATTAGCGTCGTGCCGCTTTTCGAAACGATCGAAGACCTGCGCAATGCGCCTGGTATTCTCAAACAGCTGATCGCCGACGATTTGTACTCGGCGTATTTACGGTCACGTGATAACTTGCAAGAGATCATGATTGGTTATTCAGATAGCGGTAAGAATGGCGGAATTGTCACTGCTAATTGGGAACTCTACAAAGCCCAGAAAGAATTGGTCAGAATCGCCGATGGAGCCGGCGTTCGGCTGCGACTTTTCCATGGTCGGGGTGGTGCTATCGGCCGGGGCGGTGGACCTACACATCGAGCAATTCGTGCTCAGCCACCAGGGACAGTGGCAGGGCGAATAAAGCTGACCGAGCAAGGTGAAGTGATATCGTCAAAGTACGCCTTACATGAAATTGCTGTGCGTAATTTCGAGCGCCTGGCAGCCGCGGTTCTGGAGTCGACGATCAGTGAATCTGGTCAGACTCGCAGTGCGGAAAAGCCGGAATGGTTGAAATTGATGGACAAAATTTCGGTCCTTTCTTTCGATGCTTACCGTGAATTGGTTTATGGCGAAGCTGACTTTGTCGATTTCTTTTACCAAACGACGCCGATCGAAGAGATTTCTCAGTTGAAGCTCGGCTCGAGACCGACGTCGAGAAAAAGCAATAGCCGATCGATCGACGATTTGCGGGCAATTCCCTGGGTCTTCGCCTGGACTCAGAGCCGTTATATGTTGCCTGCCTGGTTTGGTTTCGGACAGGCAATCAAAAAGTGCATCACAGACGATGCAAGCTCACTGCAAACAATGCAAGAAATGTTTGAGCAATGGCCATTTTTCCGTGGTCTGGTCTCGAAAATCGAAACGGCACTGGCTGTTGCTGACATGGGCATAGCATCTTTCTACGCTCACAATCTTGTCGACAGTGACTTGCGCGAAAAATATTTTCCGCGCATCAAGAGCGAGTACGAACAATCCAAAAAAGCGGCACTGCAGATCGCCAAGTATGAGAAACTGCTTGATGAAACCCAGTTTTTGCAACAGTCGATCGCTTTGCGAAATCCTTATGTTGATCCGCTCAGCTTGCTGCAAGTCAAATTATTAAAAGAGCTGCGCAGTCGCCCTAAAGATGCAGACGTCGAAACCAAATCTTTACCCGCTGAGACGCCCGGTTCAACCAGGGAGCTTCATCATGATCCTGTTCTTGAAGCAGCCTTGATGACAATCAATGGTATTGCCATGGGTTTGCAAAACACCGGATAGCAGAAGGCGAATTGTTCGCCGTTTTCAAGCGCTCTTGGCCATGCACTCTTCGCAATTAGCGATTAATCGCGAATAACGGATGCGAAGACCGCGAGAAAGATTGGCGATAGCGCCGAAACTCGGCTTGCGACCGCCCTGTTCGATGTTGCTGATGAAGGCCCGATTAATGCCCGACTCCTGAGCAAGCTCTTCTTGAGACATGTGCAGGCGCTTGCGCCGCGAGCTGATGACTTGACCCAAACATTTGTAGAGATGGCTATGAGTAGTTGACATCCGTTCAATCCTCCTGGTGAACAACCGGAATTCGGACGTGGGAGCGCGACTATTGTTCCTTCATTGCTGAGCGATTTTCTAAACCGGTTCAGGCTTTGTCCAGACCAGTCGGCTTGCCGGCTTAGGGCTGCGACCAGATGGCGTTGGTTGGCCTATCGGTGCCGCATTTAGGCTCGGTGATAGCGAAGCTGTTACCAGGTGCAAAGTCGCATGAAAGAACAAAAATGGCAGTCCTTGTACGGCTCGGTTGTTTCACCATAGCTTGGGTCTTTTAAATGCTCGCCAAATCCATGGACGCAGTTCTGTCGCAGATTGAAGTGGCAGGCTTCCATATCAAAAAAACAACTTCATTCCGACTCCTTGTGCAGAAAGAGGAAAAGTCGTGGCTCTGGCTATGCAATTTAAAGGCGTTCATGCTCAGTCTAGGTCTAGGACACGAAATAAATCCAGCGAGATCGGCATATCAAATTTCACGTCGCCATATGAAATCATGGTCTCTTTTGGCGTCTCTTCAACAAGTAAGAGTGCTCGAACCTCCTCCAGTTCTGGATCTTCCGTTAATTGCATTGCTTCGAATCCTCGTTTCTTTTCTTCCAAGGTAGGCGTGAAGCCTTCTTCTATTCCGCGAAGAGCCGGTTTCATTTTGTCTACAAAGAGTGTAGTCCAACAATTTGAACGCCAGTCAGCACGTATTTTGATGTAAGAATCACTCTCTTCCACGAAATTATACGGTCTTAGGGACACCAACGATTCATATTTGCCAGTTCCGAATAGGTTCGGCATTAACAAGTGAGCAACTCGCGGAGCCACACCGAGGGATATACCAGTCGCACCCGCCACAGCTAAGGCAAGACCACCTGTGTCCTCAAGATTTTCACCATCAAAATATGTGGCCTTTGTTTCACTCTCTGAGAAGATGACACCACGGCGAGTCCGCCCGTTAAATGGTTTGGACCATTCAAATCTGAATTTGTTGGGACGGCAAAAGTAAGTCTTAAATTCTAAATTCCCCAGGTCACCCACAACCTCCCCAGCATCCGAATAACTGGAGCAGTTCTGATATACATCCAGGACCCTGTTTAACAACTCGTCTGCATTCATGGCGATGTCCACTCCAACACTAGCCCGGTATCGTTAGTATTGCTCCTTGGGGCCTTACTCTTCAAGCGGCGATGGCTCGATTTTTGTGCTAGTTCGTTTGCTTGTTTCAGTGGCCGAGATATTGCTTACAAACAACCCAGATGCAGTTGGCGATCGCTGCGGCATTGCCTGCATTCTCTCTTTTACAGTTCGCGACGCATTGATTGTACAAATCGTTATTCTGGATGGGACATGATTTGCCTGGTTTTGCGGGCTGCGGTGGCGACATCAACAGACCCGAGGGATCACGGTGGTTTATTGGATTGTTCGCTACATAGGCGTATGGATTCACTTGCGGCAAACCGTTTGTTTGCGCCGGTGCTGACTGCATCGCATTAGTTAATTGCGCCTGAACCATCGGATCATGGGACACCAGCTGGATCGTCATCATATTTGGGTGAGGCGTTATTGCTGATCCTTGTCCGAAACTCGAGGACATCTGCATAGCGCCTGGATCTTCAGGTTCCGTCCCTGTGGGGGTGATGGCGAACGTTGGATCATCAATCGGGTCCCGACTCATCCATCTGCCTAAACTCGGGTTATATGCCCTATCTCAGCCAGGTTCAGCCCGCTTGGTTGATGCAAGTACATCCCGGCATAGCCGAAGTCAGGAACCGCACCAGTGCCCGCTATTTGAGTTGGCCGCCCATATGGGTCATAGCTAAACTGAGACTGGACTATTCCAGAGCCATTGGTCATTTCTCGCACAGAGTCATTCTGATCGCGCGTGAAATAATAGTTAGAATAGACTTTGCACCTGGTAGCAGCTTCGCTATCACCGAGCCATTTAACCAAGGGAGCCCGGTAGTTTACGCTTTTTGCTTTTCCGCGCTGTCTCGACGCCAGCGGTTTGATCTGCTGCCGAGGCTTCGAGAGGGATCTCGAACCAGAACGTAGATCCCTTTCCCAACACGCTGTCGACACCGATCGTGCCACCATGCTCTTTCACTATTTCCTTTGATATTGCAAGCCCCAGTCCGGTCCCGCCTTTTGGTCTGGAATCCGAGGAATCAAGTTGTTGAAACCGACCAAATAATTTGTTCAATTGATCGCTAGCGATGCCGGGACCCACATCGCTAACCGAGATTCTCAATCTCAACGGATCTATTAACTGGGCATCTACGCTTATTTCACTGTCGGTAGGCGAGAATTTGATGGCGTTGCTGATTAGATTGGTCAAGACCTGGATGAATCTGTCGCGATCGTAACGAACTTTTCCCGAAAAGTGCGCGGTCGTGTTAATTGCAATTCGTTGTAGATCAGCCATCGGCTTCATCGCCGCAATTGTTGATTCGACGAGGTCCGTGAGCGACCACGACTTGATTTCCAGGTCTAATTTGCCGGCTTCTATTTTTCGTATATCGAGGATGTCATTGATCAATCGAATCAATCGATCGGTCTCAATTCGTGCGATCAGGACTAGCTTTTCCGCCATTTCCGATAGCTTACCGGCGACGCCGCCCTCCATTAAACCCATTGACGCTCGGATCGAGGTCAGTGGGGTGCGCAGTTCATGCGAGACCATTGAATAAAATTCGCTCACTCTTTTCTCAGCTTCCTTCTTCTCCGAAGTATCGCGGGCACTGACAGATATGGCCGCAACATCGTCAGCTCCGGTATAGATGGCTGACCACGATTGAGATACATTCACATCGGACCCGTCTTTGCGTTTGTGTATGGTTTCTACATTTTCCACTCGCCGCAGTTGTCGAGTCGAATTGATTCGCATTAAAACTTCATCGGCTTTTTCCGGCGTCAATAATTGCGAATAGTTTTGCCCGACTGCTTCTTTAGCTTTCCAACCATAAAGCCTTTCCGCCCCTGTATTCCAGCTCGAGATGATGCCTTCTTCGCTGATGACTATAATCGCATCAGCGGCAAATTGAACGACTTGAGCAAGTTTTCTCGTCTCCTCCATTTGCTCGCGAACCTGACATTCGAGCAGGAATTCGCGAATATAGTTTCTTATTTCCATGCCACTATCGAGCTGGTTTTGTAGCCACGGATCTGTTGTTGCAGCTACTTTTTCTTTCCATAATTCAAATGATTTTCGCGGGTGAATTTGCAAATTATTCGGATCTACGATTACCGGAGTTTCCCGGCTGCCTGCCCATTCGATCGTGCGCACCACTTCGGGCCGAAACCAGACTATCCAACATCCACTGCGCCGGGAAATTGGTATCGCCAGCAGGCCGGCAGCCGTTTGGCTAAAGCTTGCTGCCTCAGGAAAAATTTGGGCGAGTTCGTGAGTATGAACAAGATCCTGATCGGGAACATGCTTCAACCATGCATGCAGGCGAACCAACGCTTCCTGGGGAGGAGTCACACCAGTCGAAATAGTGCTGCCTTTATAGAAAAGAACCAAACCTTTTGCCCCCACTGACTGCAACAAGTCATCGCTAAGTCGGAACACGGCTTTTGCCAGGTCGGTTTCTTGCAGGAGATTGCGCTTGAATCTTTTGTGCAATAACGCCAGCTCAAGACGATGAGCTACATCTTGCGCTCGCTCCATGTGCGATATTTGCATCGATATAAGCTCGGCCACAAATTGCAAAATCGCTCTGGTTTTATATTGCACCAGTTTAGGCGTTCGATGGTGGCAGACAATCAATGCCCAGAGTTTTCCATCTTTGATAATTGATACGGACGCGGACGCGGAGACTTCCATATTCTTGAGATATTCGATGTGGAATAGTGACATGGAGCGCAGTATCGCTAAACTCAAATCCAGCGGTTTGTTAGTTGCTTTGTTGATTTGCGGTTCCACGGGCGCTGGTGTCGAGTGAACGTCTACCAGCATGCGGATTGTGTTTTTGATATATAATTCGCGCGCTTGCTTGGGAATGTCTGAGGCTGGGAATTTTTGATTGATGTAGGAAGGCATGAAATCGCGTCGGTGCTCGGCGACCACTGTCCCATCCCAAGCCTCATCAAACTGATAAATCAAGACACTATCGAAGTCAGTGATCTTCTGTACCGCTTCGGCCGCTCCGGCTAAGAGATCTGAGGTGGTCGCGGCGCTAAACAATTCAGGGAAGGAGTGGGTGAGATAGTGAGCCAAATCGAGGGGCTGCCCATTCTTGTCGGGCTGGCAAGGCTCAATCTCAATGATAAGCAGATTGTCTGATCGATGAAAAGTTGCCTGAAAAGCTGGCTTGCTTTCGGTGCCTTCGATCTCGAGAGACATGGGATTTTTCGATTTAAGATCGTTGCTAATGCAAGCCGCCGCGATCTGCCGGCAACATTCATTGCCAACCAGATCTTTTAGCCTGGTGCCGACCAGTTGTCGGTAGGATTTCCCCAGCACTGCTTCCGAGTTCGTACTGCAGTGCTGAATAACAAAGTCTGTTTCGTCGACCGCCAGAAGCAATCCGTGTGACTGCACGAAACCGATAAGATGAATCGGTTCCAGCTCGCAACTGCTCAGATCAAAATCACTTTTGGTCATAGTCGTGAACCACTTCTGGTTTTACTAGTATAGAGCAGCCGTGCCCCCGATGCCAGAATGCACGAATAGCCAAATCTGTCGATTGATCGATGTCGAGTTTTAATGACAGTGTGGTCAGGCTCTCAAAAGCGTGGCCACGAATATATCGTCTGAATGCTGCCAGGCTTTGGAATAGTCGGCGAATTTGGTCGCCTTTTCTTCAGCTTTGGCCGCATCGTCCTTGCGATCTTGCTTTTTCAAAAAATCAATGTACCGGCGCAAACAAATAACGAGAGTGGGATAACTTCGTCTCTGCTCGAAACCTTCAATCGCGTTCTTGAAAAATTTATCCGCTTCTTCGGTTTTGCCGTTGTGCTCATTGATTTCAGCAAGCATGAATTGAAAATCTTCCAACGGCCCGAGCGGCGAATCTACTTGCTTCTGCGCTTTGGTCAAAAGCTTTTCCGCTTCCGCAAATTTTCCGTTCTTCATTTGAATTCTGGCCAGTCTGACAGTCGTTTCTAAGGTTTGGCGGTGCTCTCCACTCAATGTCTTCTCGTAAATCTCGAGGGCGCGCTGGCAGACTGGCTCTGCTTCAGCATACTTATCTTGTTTGAGAAAGACATTGACGAGATGAGTCAAAACCGGAGCAACGTTGTAGTGGCCGGCATAAAAGACTGTTTCGAAAATGCTGATAGACTTCTCGAAATACCTCTGCGCCTCAGGCAATTTTCCCTGATCCAAGCAGACAAGCCCTAGTTCGTCATTGAGCTGGGCAATACTTTGATCGTTTTCTCCAACAACTGACTGACGCTTGAGCAGTGCGTCGTTGAACAAACGTTCGGCGTCGGCATATTTTTTCTCTACGCAGAGATGTTTTGCCTGGTCGACAAGTGCTTCAGATTCAAAGAGGGCTGTGCTCATAATGCTCCACCGGGAAGTGTTACCAACGCCTTCAATGATACAAGCCTTTCTCAGCGTGATGTGGCGGTGAGACCTTTTGCAAAGTCGGCGAAATTGTTTTTACCAATCGATGTCGAGGCTATATGCCCATCACTTGTCAGGTAGACGAAGGTGGGAATCGGTCCGATCGTGCAAGCTTTGACCAGGTCGTCATTAGCATGATCGTCGATATTGATTTTGACAAATTTGATGCGATTGGCAACCCCGCCCGCCGCTTTTGTGAAAAGTTCGTCCAGCCCTTTGCACTCATCGGCCCACGGAGCGTAAAAAGCCACGACCATGGGCTTGCCGCCACCGCCAAGAGCAGTGAGAAGATTTGCTGGAAGCTGCGGTTTGTCAGAACCGGCCGACCCAGTGCCCGCGTTTGCTAGAGCTAAGAGCTGATTGTTGGCGTGTTTGGCAGGATCGGTGCCTTTGCCCAAGCGCATCGCCGTCTGGAATTCGGCGCGAGCTTGGACGGGCTGTTTCAATTTCATGTAAGTGACGCCCAACCAGTAATGAGCTCTCTCGTCCCCGGGGTTGGCGGCGACCATAGCCTCCATTGCAGTTTTAGCTTCAGCAAATTTGCCATCGACGATTTTGTTAATCGCCAGAAGCAACTCTCTGGTCTCGGTTTGAGAGGCTACTACACCGGCACCCTGTGGTGTATGGGCGAAGATCCAGGCAGTCAGTAATTGCGCCACTCTTTCATCGAATTTACCTGACTGGTCCTGCTCTTCTTCGAAAATCAAATGTTCAGATGGCACCGCCAGGAAGGTCTTCAGTTCGGTTGCTTGTTCGTTGAACAAATCCCAAGTGCCCTCTGGTTTGACTAGCTTATCTTCGCTGCCCTGGACGAAGAGCACGGGTGTTTTGGTAATTTCTTTGGCCGCATCATGATTCTCATTCATGAATGTTTGAAACTGAATCAACTCTTTGGCAGAAAGATTCATGCGGTCGAGAGGATTGTTTGCCCAGTCTTCTCGCAGTTGTTCGTTGTTCGTTGCCTGTTTGACAATTGACTTGCCGACATTATGCTGTTTATTTGGGCCGGTCAGAAACTCCAGAGCGACTTTCAGATCTGTTTTTTTCTGTTTAAAACGCTCACCAGCTGGCACCGAGGAAATCAAGCCGTCGACCAGATCCGGATACATCGAAGTAACCCTGAGCGCGATCGCACCACCCATCGATTCACCGAGCAGAAAGACAGGTAGGCCCGGATTAGCATTACGAATAGCTTGCAGCGCTACTTTTACGTCCTGCAAACAACTTTTGAAATCGACTTGCTCGTGACCGTCGGCTTTCATCCATGATCCGAAACCGCGGACATCGATCGCATATGTGACAATGCCATGCCGAGCCATGCGCATACCAAAATTTTGATAGGCACCGCTGTACAATCCGAGTCCATGAATGCAAAGCAGTGCGCAACGCGGTTTCACCTGAGGATTCGACCAGCACTGGATCGGCGCACTATTTTGATCGACGCTTAAAGGCGGCGCATCTTTTGTGGCGTCGCTAGTGTCAGAGTGCTTGGCAGACGCAGGACTGAGGCCTGCGAGCGTGAATGTCGTTAGCGATATCACCAGGGCAATGATTTGCCTGGCGCGAGGGGCAGTCGCCGATCCCGTGCGTTTGCCTATGGCACCATATATGGTTTTAGCACTCATCTTCTTCATCAACCTCGATATTCGACATGGGACCATAATAGACCGCCCCTGGTCGACGCGTATTATATTGCACTCTATTTACTTCACCCGCGACACGTGTTAGGGCGTGACTAGTGCAGCTGACTACCATCAGTGAGCGCACAGGCTGTCTTCTTCGAATAGTCACTGAGCCAGTCGGCTAGCTGGGCTCCCGATCTTTGCACGAATAGATTGTTTGCCCGCACACGTTCCAATGTTTCAGCTACAGTTCTGGCGCCGCGAGGCACTGGGTGAGTCGAAACAAAGTCTTTCAAATTCTTCTCCATTGCTGTTGTCGTGAAAGATTCAGCCCCGCCAATTATTCTTTGAACTAGATTTTCGTTGAATAATTCGCCAATTTTCTTCCAGTTGGTGGTGATGAACTTCCAGGCGGCAACTTTGTTGTAGCGACTATCTAGTTCAAGCTTGAGCAAATGAGGAGCGTCTTGTGCGCGCACATTTTTGCTCAAGGCGAAAGCGAGCGTCCGGTCGACTAATTTCGCATCGTGAAAATAGGCTAGCGCGTCAAGGTTCCGGTGCTCCATTTCGGGCGTAGTGGCTGTCTGAAAGAGCTTGAGGATCTGCTCATAATCTTTCGCTTCACCGTTGAATGCAACCACTGCGGTGATCGCTTTCAAAGCACCAGCATCGACTGATTCCGGTTTGTCGAGATAGTCTTGAAACAGTTTGCGGGCTTCACTAATGGTTGCTTTGTCCTGCCCGGCGGTACCAAGAGCAGTCAACACATCTTCGCGCAGCAATTTGGTCAAGTCGTCTTCGTTAGGTTTAGGCTGCCACCCCAGCTGTTCTTTCAGAGGTTGTAATTGATCGCAGATGAAGTGCTCCATTGCTGGCAGCGATTTGTCATTGGAAAGAAGCCACAACTGATCGTAACAATCGACTAATGTAGATTGTACATAGGCATTTTGCTCTTCACGCATTGATTTGGCTAGGGAGAGAAAGTCACCAACGGGCTGTTTGCCAGCGAATGTCAGAGCCCACGAGTCCGAGACCAGTGAAATCTTTTCCGGCACCGAGAGCTTACCCAGACCACCCGTCTCCAGAGCATGTAGCTCGGCAGCAGTGTATTGCGTGCGGTAATAACCGTTGCCGCCTGCGTTGAGAAAATAGGGACCGCGCATGAAATTCGTGTGCAGCTCGGTGTTGGGCCCGGTCAGTAAACTCGTGATTACTTTTTCCTTTGCCTCGAGTCCGCGGGCTACGACAGGCACTTGCCAGATTCGAGATTGAGCATCCGCCGCCGGCACGAGCAGAAAGCGTTTTTGCTGCAGTTCGATACCGTCAGAGCCCAACTGCTTATTGGAGATCAATGGGTAACCAGAATGCTCAGTCCATGTTTTCATCATGCTGGCGATATCGCGTTTCGAGGCTGCAGCCAGAGCTAACCAGAGCTCACCCGTGGTGGCATTGGCAAATTTATGCTTGGAGATATAAGCGCGAATGCCTTCGCGAAAGATATCTTCGCTGACAAATTTCTCGAGCATGCGCAGAACTGATGCGCCTTTGGTGTAGGTGATGCCATCGAACATTTCGTTGGCTTGAGAGGCGTTGACGACCGGGGTATGGATCGCTTTGGCCGAAGCAAGAGAGTCAGTTTCCAGTGCCTCTATGCGCGCCATAGCGAAGTCGTCCCATTGATGCCACTCGGGCTTGAGCTGGTCTACGGCCTTGCTGGCCATCCAGGTGGCGAACGCCTCATTGAGCCAAAGATCATCCCACCATTTCATTGTTACCAAGTCACCGAACCACATATGAGCCATCTCATGGGCGATAATTCCGGTCACCCGCATGCGAGCATGCATGGAGCCTGACTTTTCATCAAACACTAGATCGACATCGCGGAATGTGATTGCGCCAAGATTTTCCATGGCACCGGCTTCGAAATCCGGAATCGCGATCAAATCCAATTTGCTATTCGGGTATTTGACGCCGAAATAAGAATTGTAGAAAGGCAGTAATTTGGTGGCGACTTCCTGGGCTAACGAAAGCTGTTCGACTTTCTCACTCAGACCCCATACCCTAATCGGCACACCATCGACGACTACAGGCTCAGTGCCTTTAAGAGGACCAATAATCAGCGCCACCAGATACGATGACATTCTGGGAGACGGTGCAAAGGTGACTAGCTTCTTCCTATTGTTTTTGTCCTCGCTTTTTTCCACTGCGGCATTGGAAATGGCAGTCAAATCGTTGTCGATCAAACAAGAGATCTGGAATGTGGCTTTGAATGCCGGTTCGTCAAAGCAAGGAAACATGCGGCGGGCATCGGTCGGCTCCATTTGGGTGGTGGCCATGTAATGCTCGGAACCTCCGGCATCTTTATACTTCGAGCGGTAGAACCCGCGCAATTTGTCATTCAGGATGCCGTCGAAATGACAATGAAATGTGTAGGTACCGGAAGCGATTAAATGACCTAATTTGAGGTGGACTTGCTCTGTAGTTTCATCGGCCGTGATTTTGCCAACCGCGGTCTTGACCGATTTGCTATCCACGACGTACGCGTCAGAAATCTTTTCTTCCAGAGAGTTCAAAGAAAGTTCTGTTGTGGGCTTTTCGACGGTCAGAACTATTTCTTCATCACCGGCGAATTTGCCGGCACTAAGATCGGGCGCGAAATTGAGCTTGTAACTGACAGGGTGCACCGTTTCGGGCAGTCGAAAAGATGTGTTTGGGATTTTGTTGCTTGCTGCCAGCCCCTGCTGTGGGGCACCTTTGGCACCTGCAGCAGGACCTGGCTCGGGCGCAATCAGGACGTTGAAAATCAAGAGAGCCGCTGATGTGATGGGCAGGGCCTTTCTGGACATCATCTTTACCTCTTCACTTTATTGAGTAGCACTTTTGGCCTGACTGGCGCTGGCCGATTCCGCTTGCTTTTTGATAAATTCAGCAAACAACGCTTTCATGTCCTTGCCTTGAAAGGTATCCTGTGGCGCAAAGGGCGAAATTCTTGTTTCGTAGCAGAAAGACTTGCCTAAGAGCATCGGCTGTCCGTCTTTGTCGAAGACCTTGGCTGATGAATCACGTTTGACCAGGCCGTCTTGCTCAGGTATGTAGGTGGTGAGCTGCTCGCCAGATTCGACCGAATTGATGCGATTGGTCATTTTGTCGATGCGAATTTGGGTATCGACACTGCGGCGAAGAAAAATATGAGTGTCGCCGGTCTCGACCGGTTCACTGCTTCTAACCAGTTCGACAACGTACTCGGTACCGCTGTCTACAGTAGTCTGAAAGGGTGTGGCATCGAACTGCCAGATGTTGCCATCTTGGTCGACCTGCGTGCCCCAGGCACCGTCAGCCCGAGCCGGTTCGGTGCGAACCGCGATGTCGGTTTGCTTGGTCACGTAGTTGTAGCGATAGAAATTGGTCTGAGATTCTTTATGCCAGGTGCCCCCGAGCCATTTGGGAATACGAAAGAATCGAATTGCCCCGGCGGGCGGCGTGGGCAAATTGGCGGGGTCAAAAACAGCGCCCGGCGTGAGCGCTTGCTCAACCGGGCGTAATTTTTCTGCATGCTCGACTTCGCCGACAAGAAGCTTGGCACTGCCGTCCTGGCAGAGTGCGGCAAAAATGAAAGAAAAGGCAAGGAGTGATTTTAACTTCATCCGGCGGGCGTGACGCCTCGAGGTCTACTTTATCCAGAAGAAGATCTTACGCCACCAGGCCTGTTTTAGTCTCTCATTTTCAGCCGTTGCCATGGCTAAACTATGTTCTAGTCCGCCGACGCGGGCCGCCTGGGTCTGGTAATGCGTAAGCAATTCCATTTGCTTGTTCTGCATCGTTACAAGACTTGACAAGCTGTTCAAGCGCTCATTTGCCGCGACCAACTTTTCGCTTGTCTCGCGCACCAGCTCACCGACTTTATAAAGCTGGTCCAGCAGACGTAAAATCATCTGCGTTTCGGTTTCTTCAACAGGTACTGGCTCGACGTGGGGCTGCTCGAGGAAAGCCTCAAGCCCGCTCAAATTAATCGCTTGTTGACTGTGGTCCACTAAGTATTTCGGCAAAGAATTCATATCAATCTCTTTCTAGAATGGAGATTGTGCCATTATCAGTGGTATCACATCAACTTGCAACACTTGGCTTCTCTCATGCCCGGCCATTGATGCATAGCCGCCTTTTCAAGACATGCGGATCCGCCTCGATGCGCCTAATTGATCATTGTTTGCTTGAATGGAAAAACCAATCGCGATGCCCAATTACGAGCCTTTCTTGTCTCTCTTCGCTTTCAAAAAGTAAAACATGGTGCCGGCAAACAAGGATACTACCAGAAGAAAGAGCAGCCCGATGCACATCATCATCAGCCTGAATCCGGCGGGATCTGTTGACTGCGAATCGACTTCATCGCGCACAGCATCAGCAATGGGAGCCGCGTAGACCATTGATTGCGCGCAGCAAAAGGCTAAGCTTGTCGTCAGTAATTTGTTCATAACATCCTCGGTGTAGGTGAGCATTCTAGCGGATTGGGAGGTCTTCGATTGTGAGCTCAGGGAAAGCGGTTCCGTTTTTGGCCAGACCCACCCGACCCCAAAAACGGAACCCCTTTCCCTTCGCCGACGTGATTGAATTTTGATCGCTATCCTGTGACGATTATTGTGATCACAAGATTGAGAATGCCCGAGCGACCAAAAGCGCGTGTGATAATCGTGGGCTCTAGCGCAACCTAAAGTCGAGAGGCTAATGACATGCTTTTTCAACGTAGTGAGAAGACCGTGAAATTGTTCGGCACGGAGATTCCGGAACCCCGTCTGTTTTTGGACTTTTTGGGGTTCGAGACGCATGTAAGGCAGATTCGCGAGAAGCGGGGCACTAATATCTGGCCGGGATGGTATGACCACGCCACCTATTACATAGGCGATCTGGCGCCGGAGAAAGTCTTTGGACCAAATGAAGAGGTGACAATTCCTGGCTTCGTCAAAGCGCCTGATTATGAGTTCGAGATTGCCTGCATTGTTGGTAAAGCCGGGCAGCCAAAGACCGAAGAGGAAGCGCTCAAGTTTTTTAAGGAGCATTGCTGGCTCACTATCATTAACGATTGGTCGGCGAGAGACGTGCAAAAGCGGGACATGGAAGGGCTTGGACCGGCTAATAGCAAGTCAATTATTGGTAATTCGATTGGTCCGAAAATAGTGCCCGCTGCGCAGTTCAAAATGGATGAGCACGGCGTTTTCGATATGGAGCTCATCCTCACTTTCAATGGCGCGCAACGTGCTAAAACTAATTACAACAGCATCTATCACACTCATCCGAGCACCGGTCAGAAGCAAGCGTGGAGCTTTCCGCGCATCATGAGCTGGTTGGGACAACAAAACATTCCTGTGCTACCGGGTTATATCATTGGATCGGGCACTGTCGGTAATGGCTGTATCGGCGAATTTGCCGCTCGTGTCAATGCGCAGACGAATGAAGTTTTAGAGCCGGCTATCTATCCCTATTTGAAAGATGGTGACGTTGTTCGTTTCGAAGCTGAAGGGCTGGGAGTGCTGGAGAGCAAGGTCAGGGTTGCCGCGGAGGCATCTACCAAAGAATATGTATCAGTTAAATAAACAGAATCAGCATGGGCTGAAACGCTCCTCCACGACTTTTCCTTCTGAACAGTTGTTAAAAATCTTGGGCAGCCAAAATGCTTATACGATCGGTCATTTCGAGTGTCCGGCACCACTGAATGGAAGGCATGGCAATCATTTCGACGCCGTTTATGTGGCTGAGTCGATTGTCGGTAGTGCCGAATTCGTCGATAGCATCGTTGCCGACATGGTTGGCTGGGTTAACAAAGAAGCGGTCAATTTCGATGTTATTTTAGCGCCTGCTGAAGCCGATACTAAAGCACTGGCTAAGCCACTGGCAAAGAGCCTGGGCAAGGAAATTGCTTATCTCGATTATTTCCCAACAGGATGGCTTGGCGGGAAATTAGTCGAAGGTGAAATCAAAAAAGGCGATCGAGTCCTCGTCTTCAGTGCGGTGGATCAAACCGGTCGCTGGGTGGGCGAAACTTTGCCGAAGGTGGCAGAGCAATTCGGCGGCACCACTGTCGGTGCGGCTGTATTTTGCAAAGGGACTACCGGTGGTGTGATCCAGGCTGAGCACAAATATGGCAGCAAATTCTATGCCACCATCCAAGCTCACGTCGGCATCAAGTCGCCATCCGATTGTTTGCTGTGCAAAGACGAAAGTAAGAAAGAGCTAAAACCCTGGACTGACGTTCGCGCTGATCGTGGCGCTTAGGTGTCGAGTTCTTCGATCGACTTGATTTTTTCCATGTCTTTTTTGGCCAGCTGAGTTTTCAGACCGAAAATTTGCATGCGCCCTGGAATCTGCTTGTGCAGTTCTTCAGCTTTTTCGAAATGCTCGTCTTTCCATTGCTTGGTGTTGAAGGCAATGACATTACCGTTAGGGTCGGTTTGGCTCGGCAGTGAAGTAACCTGCGATTGCCACTGCATAATGTCGTTCAGCAAATTTGCACCGGTTAGATTTTGGGCCGCCTGAACCTGGGCTGAACTGGGACCGCCGCCACGGGTAGCATCTTGCAATTTGTCGGAGGCTTTATCTTGAGCGCTCGTATCGCTAGCTGTAGTCTGATCGCTGAGCGGGTCCTTCTCTATGTCCATGGTATTGTCCTTCTGATGTCCAAAACTTCTTATACCCCAGCAAACAAACTTAATTCTACATCCACATTAGCTGTTTGCGGCATTTCTGGCTGAGAAGGTTACGTGGAGGCTGCCCGTGGCCTGGGTGTAATCCCCCATCAAGGCGGCATTTTCACCTTTGCAGTCGCAATTTGAGCTATATTTGGCTCAAGCGTCCTGGTTCAGAAGATGGATCCTGCCCTCTACAAAATGTTTTTGCGCCCCATTCTGTTCCGTCTGGATGCAGAGGAAGCGCATCACCTCCTCCATTCTTTCGCCAGAAGAAATAAGCATCTATGGCCTTTAGCCGGGCTCACGCTCACATATAAAGCGACCGATCTGGTCTGCGACCTCTTCGGACACCAGCTGAGCAACCCTGTAGGCTTGGCCGCCGGCTTCGACAAGAACGGCGACCTGGTCGACTTTTTGGGACATGCCGGCTTCGGCTTCGAAGAACTAGGGTCGGTGACGGCAATCGCCCGCGAAGGCAATGCGAAACCCAGACTGTTCCGCCTGGAAGAGGACGAAGCCGTGATCAATCGTCTCGGATTGAACGGAGAAGGGGTTGAGGTTGTAGCAAAGAAATTGGCTCAAAAGCGCTTTTCTTTGCCCCTTGGTTTGAACATTGCTAAAACCAATGATCCGTCAATCACTGGGGACGCTGCCGTCGCTGACATTCTCAGCACTTTTAATCAAATCAAATCATTGCCCCTGGCTTATGTCACCATCAATGCCAGCTGTCCCAACACTGAGGAGGGCATCGTTACGGAATCTCTTCACATGCGCAATGTCTTTGCTGAAATCCGAAAAGTAAATAGCAAACAATTGCCAATTTTGGTCAAGCTCTCGCCGGATAGTTCTCACCAATTGATTGCAGAAATGGTGGAGGCCGCATCTGCCTCTGGCTTGCAGGGATTCGTCTGTGGCAATACCACTACGGGCAGGGACAATCTCAAAAGCGAGACGCGCAAGATCGATGAGATTGGCGCCGGAGGCTTGAGCGGTCGCCCTGTCAAAGCCAAAGCATTACGCTTGTGCGAAACGGTTTACGAGTTGAAGCAGCCGCAGCAAATAATCATCGGGTGTGGCGGTGTCGCTTCCGGCCAGGATGCTTATGACCTTATAATCGCCGGTGCCTCTTTGATTCAGGTCTACACTGGATTGGTCTTCGAGGGACCCGGTTTACCTCTGGCAATAAACCAGCAATTGAGTGCAATCTTGAAGCGCAACGGTCAGACCTTGCAGCAAGCCATTGGTGCCAAATACTCGACGACGGCAAGCCAGCGAAATTGAAGCGGATTTGTGGGTAATTTGTTGGTGGCTTTGTCGCGATCAGCCGTAAATTGGGCGGTATGGGAATTCTACTATTCCTAAGATGACACTTTTAATGGCATGATGTTGGGCAAATGCAGACCTTTGTCAAACCTAAATCTGAAGCTATCGGCGGCACTATTGTCGACTCGCTTTCCTACTCTTACAAGGGAATGGAAGTCTTTCAAGATTTGTCTTTCCGAGCTGAGACCAAAACTGTGATCCTGAGGGGTCCTTCCGGTTGCGGCAAGACGACATTGCTGAAAATTCTCTCGGGTAATTTGACGCCCAGTCGCATTAGCAGAATGCCTCCGACCGAAAAAAGTTGTCTGGTCCTGCAAGAAGACAGTCTCTTCCCGTGGTTGTCGGGCATTGAGAATATCGCGATCATGACTAAAATCAAACCCGAGTCATTTAGAAGGCATGCGATGTTCGAATTGATTTCGGCCTTTGTCGAGCAAAAAGCTTGTCGCATGTCTTATGGGCAAAGGCGGCTCGTGGAGCTATTTCGGGCCATTGTCTTTCGCCCCCAATTCCTCTACTTAGACGAGCCGTTCAACTTTTTGGATGAGGAGCGAATCGGTCTGGTCTTGCCTTTTTTACAAGGCGAATTCATGAACGACACCAACTTGATGTTGTCCAACCATCACCGCGAAGACTTGTCCGGACTTGGTCCTGCCACTCTTTTCCGCTTTAACGGTCAGTTCCCGGTGCGACAACTTCGGCGAGAACAACCTTGATGATCGAAGAAAATAAAGCCCAGAATAATGACTTGGGCAAAAGTAAGGGGAAAGTAGTAGCATGGGCGATTGGCTCTTCATTGATCTTGCCGGCTATCTGGGTAGCCATCAAATATTTCGGGCACGTCAGCGATCGTTATTTACCGTCACCGATTCAAGTCGTTCAAGCAGTCACTGACATTGA
>CAJCHQ010000944.1 GCA_903970295.1 Bryobacterales bacterium | reverse complement strand
TGTGCCAGGTCTTTCTGGCAGCACAAGGGTGAGCGCTTTTCGTCACCCTTTTTGCGGAACTTTTATATGCGCCTTTATAGTACTATTTGCCATAAGATCACCGCTCGCCAAAAAAATCGCCCGGAAGGAATCGGAAGAAATCAAAAGAAATGTTTTGACTTCCTTCCGGGCTTGACCAAATCCTTTTAATGCTGTCCCACGCTTTCAGCTAGGCTTTGTTAGCCCGTTTAGCTCGCCATGCGGCGAACAGTCCTTTCAGCCCTTGCGGATTGGACTTCTTCAGCTTGCGCACAATGACGAACGCGAGAAGCACTGCGCACGTTCCCAGAATCGGGAAGAAGAATGACACTGCGGCCACTTTGATTGCAGATGGACCCTGGGTTGACGATGGCTTCGAGAGAAATGCGAGCCCGAGCAACACAACCCCTAAAAGCAATCCTGATCCAGCGTAGAGAGTGGCTGACATGCGCCGCTCGTTCGGCAGAATCAAAAACAGAAACACGCACATGACGAGGATCACAGGACCAGCCGGCACCGAGATACCGCTCGATTGAATCATGGAGAGAGTGCAGATCATATTTTCTCCTTCAAAAATCAGGTTGATGGTTGAGGTGTTTCTGCCCGGAGGCAGAATAGACAATGGAGAGGTCGCTCAGATCAGTCCCAAACATCATCGTTGCGGAGGATTATCTCGGTAACTTGTTCTGATCATCCGCGACAAAACGCTAACCGAGAAGTATTCGGGGTTAACTCAATTGATCGAGATAGGGTGGTGAAATCTTTGTTCGAAGCTGATTTGAGCCAATTGGTGGTGATTGATCTAACTCTTGCAAACTAAATGAATACAGGAGCAGTAATCAAGCAAAAGGGAACGGCTGAGAGACCGTTTAGTTCGCACACTTATAAGCTGTCCCATCCTGCTCAGCCAAATGTGGTCTGCTCTTCGTGCCTTTCTTCGTGCGTCTCTTCATGAATTTCGCTGTGCGTCAGGGCGGCTTGCGCGCGAGCATAGACTTTTTCTGCCTGGTCGGCACGTCCAAGTTTGCGCAGAACTTTGGCGTGATCGTTCAGGGCATCGATCAAATCGATGCCATCATTTGCATCCATCTGGTCGCGCAACAAAACCACCCGGCTGGCTAAGGGTTCTGCCTCGACGAATTTATCCTGCCTATAGTAAATTCCGGCAAGAATGCTGAGAGCATCTGCATATCTTGATTTGTCGAAATCTTTATTCAAGTCCATGATCCCAATCACTCGCCGCATGAAAGGCTCGGCTTGATTGAATTTGCCTTGCGAACACAAAACGCCGGCCAAATTCTGCAAATGTTCGATCAAGCTCTCATGATTAGGACCAAGTTTGTTCAAGCGATCGACGAGAATACGCTCGAACACCAGTTGCGATTGCAGAAAATTGCCTTGTTCGCAATAACTTTGAGCCAATCGGGAAAAAGAATTGACGAGCGCGCTGTCTGAATCTTCCGTCTGCGCGCCAGTCGGACCCATACCGACATTTCTTGCTGCCATCATCTGATAAAGACTCTGAGCGCTTGTATCTTCAGGCGAAATAGTCTGGGCGAATTTTCCTTTTTTGGCTTTTTCTATTCCCCCTACTGTGTCGTCAGCACTGCTGTCTGCGCTCTCACCTCGCTTGGGCTCTCCAGACAATTTCAAAGGCGTTTTCGGCGCCCAGCCTAGCTCATTGAGCGCCTCGTCGTAATCAATTTCTTTTTCAGGGCGTTGGTGAAGACAATAATCCAGAGAGGCGACCGCATCATCTTGCGTCATTACGCCTTTAGATAGAAGCAGATGGGCTTTGAGAGTGGCTCTGAGAGTGGGTGCATCCATACAGCCAGTGACTGCCAGAATTTTCCCCATGATTTGGGGACCCATGGAAGCGAGGTCGAAAGCCGCCTCGATGTCTTCATCAGACACCACCCGCGAGAGCGTCAGCAGGTTGCGGTAACTCAGAACAGGCGGTAGCTGCTCATCGTCAGCCGCCTGCGCTTCCTTGACAGCTTCTTCGACACTCATACCCGAAGCGGCAATTTTGCCCAGACACTCACAAGCCGGAATCGCTTCCAATTTGTTTTCATCGACAAGTCTTTGCAAAGCCAGAGCGGCATCGATTATTTCTTGTTTGACCAGACCCTTGCGCACTAGCACATGTCCGATCGGTTGATTGTTTACCAGGCCCCACTCGAGTGCATTCATCACATCGGTGTCGGTGAGCAAACCGGCTAACACCATCATTTCCCCTAGCCGAATGCCCCGTTTGCGCGGCTGCTGATAAATGAATTTAGCGTCTCTCTGCTCGGTTGTTGTCGGCAGCTCAGGAAGCCCGGCGGCTTCACGCAAAGCATTGATGGCCTCACCTCTGGTCAGCATTTCGTCCCGCAGCTTAACTTGAGTTTCTAAGGCCGTGGTCAATAATTGATCGGAGAGCACTTTCTCGAGAACCAGCATCCGACCAAGAGGAAGACCGGTAGTGAGGCTGCGCTGCATGGCCAGAGACAATTGCTCGAGCGTGACCAGCTCGGCATCGAACAACAGTTGGCCGAGCTTGCCAGTGGGAATGCGCGGTGCACCAATACCTGTTTCTTCGTGCAGAACATCAAGAAAATTAGCACCGGTTTTGTGCACGATTTTGAGACAACGAACCGCCGAATCTAAATCAACCGATTTGTCTCTAATTGCCGATTGAGCGTCGAGTGCAGCCTGCAGATCACGGGCATTGAGATAGCCGTACATAACCAGGATCTGACCGATCTGCAGCCTTTTCGTACCAGCGTGTCGGGTCGCTTCGGTCATCTGCCCCTGTGTGAGCATACCGGCCTGCACCAGCAGCTCGCCAATGCGAACGTTGGTAGAGTACTTTTTGAAAACAGAAGTCATGCTCTAGATTCCGAGGAAAAGATAAGGACCAATCGCCAGAATTTGCCATCCGCCCAGACAGTACCACTCACCTAGATTGTTTGTTAATTTACTCAATCCTAAACGTGCTTTGACGAGAGCAGTGAAGAATAGACCGATCGCGCGGTTTAATCCTTCCGGGACCTCCGTCTCAGCCGAAAAAGTTGCCGATAAATTGGTTCTGCAAAAGCCTCTAGTGACACCACATATGGTGAAATTGAAGATCTGCAGATCGAGCAACATCCCCAGCTTACGATAAACCTCTTGATGTCCTCTTATTAATCGATTATCAGCCGTCCCAGTTAAATCTTGCAGAGCCTGAATGAGAGCCACTGGCCAAAGACAGAAAGTGAACTAATATAATCGTGAAGAAGAGAAACGCTTGTCAAAATGATGGGTTACTCAACTGCTTGGCATGGCAAGAATTTATAATAGGCAAGGCCGACAAGGTTTTCGCACTCGGTCAGGTTCATTAACGTATACGAGGAGCTTTCAATGTACAAACCAGCTCTAGGCGCACTAGCGCTTGCACTGAGCTTCTGGCTCGTTGCCAACCCGAGCCACGCGCAGGATCAAAGCCAGACCACTTCGGGCACTCCGGCAGCGTCAGGAACTCCTTCCACGTCGGGAACCCCTGTTACGAACAACCCTCCTGTAACGAACAATCCGCCTGGCACTCCAGCCCCGGCAGCCAAGCCGACCTTCAACGCACAAGACGGCGTGCAAACCTACGGCAAGAACGGCGTCA
>CAJCHQ010000943.1 GCA_903970295.1 Bryobacterales bacterium | reverse complement strand
CAAGGGCGGCGCTGACATTTCTAAGCTGCTCCGGATTGCAAAATCTAGGATTGTCGTATTTGCCGAAAGGGACGTTGAATTGGCCACGACGGTTGACGCGATATAGACCATTAAAGCAGGTCTTATTCAAGAAGATCATTCGCGCGGCGCGCTCGAGCGAAGACAGCTGTCTTGGGTCTTGAGCGCGTACGCTGTAGAAGTAATCGCTTTCATTGCGATGTTGGTCAAGTGCTTTGATCAGCGATTCCACATCATTACGAATGACTGTGTAGCAATTGATTAATTCGGCGTTGCAATCAGATATGGTGGCATGCAAAAGTGGATTGTTCGATTTCAAGTGAAAGAAAACGGCGCCGCCACCGATAAATGGCTCGAAATATCTGTTGTACTTTTCTGGCATGAAGTCAGCATACGTGGCGATCAGCTGAGATTTGCCACCGGCCCATTTCAGAAATGGCGTGACGCGCACAGGCACTGGTGCCAGTTTTGCTTTAAGCAGTTCTGTCGAGATCGATTGCGCTTTCGCCAAGGAGGCCACTTCTTTCTAATAAGCGACGAGTTGCCCAGTAATGAACTTCCCATACATCCGGCCCGTAGCCGCCGGCAAACACCATTGCTAAGGGTATACCCATTTTGGCAAATATGTCGATCACATATCGATCGCGCTCACGAATTTCATCTAGCGAGAGTCGGATAAATTTGGTGCCGGGCAATACGTCCTTCTCGTAGGGATCGCTTCCGGCTATGAAAAGCACCAAATCCGGTGCAAATTTAACCATGGCTAGATCGATCCCCTCTTTCATTTTTTCCAAATAAAATCTAGTCTCGCTTTCGAGAATCGCCACATCCAGGTCGCTGATTTGCTTTTCGTCGGGCCAACCTTCTGCCGAATGCACAGACAATGTGAAAACCGTCGGGTCGTTTTTGAATATCGAAGCAGTGCCGTCGCCTTGATGAAAATCAAGATCGACGATCAGAACATTCCGAGCGAGAGCGCGTTTTTGCACCGATTTAATGGCGATGGCAACGTCGTTTATACTGCAATATCCGCGCCCTCGATCGGCAAACGCGTGATGATAGCCACCGCCGAGATTGGCTGCCAGACCTGTCTTCATTGCCAAATCGACGGCGACTCTGGTGCCACCGGATTTTAATTTGATGTCTTCGATGATTTTATGGATAGGCTGGCTGGCTCTTTCTGGTTTGTAGTCGGCGTCTGATAGCTCGAAAATATGGCGCCAGGTCTCGTCATCAGCCAAACTGAGCAGATATCTCGGAGTATGAACCAGTAACATTTCCTCGTCGGTCAAAGCGACAGGTTGATGGCAAACAAGATCAGGCAACTCTTCGCGGAGCTTGGCCAAGACCAACTCTGCGCGGTCGAGGGCGAACGGCTTATCGATACCGAAAGAGGCCAGGTCGGTGTTGTAGCGAGATGAAAAGACGAGGGGTGCAAGCATCGGCTCAGCGACGTCTGTGCTTTTTGACCGGCGCTAGTGCTGACGACTTGGCGGTGCTCGATGCATCAGCTGTTTTGGGACCGAGACCATCTACGTCGACTACTCGCGGGTAGCCGCCCATGTCTGGCGTCAGTTCGCAAGTCATCGTGAATGAAAAAGTGTGGTCGTCGGCTTTTTTGCCGCTGATGAGAGTGGTGTCTGTGCCCGTGATCTTGTAAGTGACCTGGTCTTTTTCGACCGGTGTCAGGGCTCTGACAATTTGCACTTCGACTTGATTGGATTTGTGTGCGCTTTGCGCTTCTGATTTTTCGCGCATGACGGTAATCGGGCTGTCTGGCAGTACCTTGGAATTTTCCAATTTTTCCCGAGCCTTGTCTGCCAGCTCCTCATGCATCAGTGTCGATAGCGATTCCTGAATGGTGTCCGGATTTCGATCCAGCAAATGCTGCGTCACCTGCGTACAAAATTGAGTCAGTGTTTGTTTGCGTTTGTCCAATTCTTGTTCTTTCGAACAACCGCTCAGCAGAACAAGCGGCACAGCCAGTGAGAGCAAAATGCCTAAGCTGCTGAAGGAACGGAGCGACGGGAGCGTGACCCGGATTTTGCTGGCGGACGCTCGTTGTCGGCTAAATTGAGAACCCGTAGGTGCGTTTACAAGAGACATGTGGCTTCCCATTACCTGACTAATCAGAAAAGGATAGCGTATAGACTCAGCTTGCGAGTGTCAGCAAGGCGCGACTGTAACGAAGAGCAGGCCACTTATGCGCTCTCTCCGTCGTCCGTATCTCAGTTCACGTGAACATAAGTCTTGTCTGATGTGCCGTACAG
>CAJCHQ010000942.1 GCA_903970295.1 Bryobacterales bacterium | reverse complement strand
TACTGTCTCATGGACATCCCGCAATGCCTTTATAAATCGCAGTTTTTTTTGCACAGAGATCCTTTATTTTTCAACGTGTTCATTGTTCTTTTCTGTCTTCTACTTTTTGTTCTTCTTCCAGAAGCCTGCTCGTCTCCAGCGCCGGAACAAGTGGCAATAACTTCTTGATCTCTGCAATCAGCTGCACGGCATTGAATACAGGCATACTTACAAACACGTCCGCACCAAGTATTTGTCCGGCTTTCTCCGTGGAAACATTCGTCTTGGCTCCTACCGGCCCTGGCGCTAGAGCCAATGTCATAAACATTGTTTTCTTATGGATTGGGTCGACTCTTAGCCGCCTTAGAAATTCGAATAAGGACTCATCTTCCAAGTAAGCAGCGCAAACTATTACGTCTGCATGATCCTTGCCGTCTAAAAAAGCGAATGCTTCCTTTATCGTTTGGGCTGCTACCACAGAGTGCCCTGCATCCTTACAGGCTTCTTTTAACTGGTCCGTATGCTCGACGGTATCCATTATCAAAATGCGGAAAGTATCTTTGGCTGGAAGCCTGTCCTTCAGTTTAGCTGGCTCAACTTTTGGTTCATCAGTCATGAACTCTCCTCCCGATATCCGATTCTAGAATGAAAATGATAACTGGCTTTGAGGGGAAACATCTGCCCTTGCCAAGTGACGGTTCGAAAAAGATGAATGCACAATGATTGGGCTTGGCGTTGTGACGCCTAATATCGAGCATGAATTAAATACCAATTTTTGCCGTCTGAAATGAAACGCCTCTCGAACCCGGTACCAAGTGTGTATTTCATTCGTTTCTCTGCCGCACGCCTATAGGAAAAAATATGCTCACCACCGGTGGTGCGAAATGCTATGCCATCTCTTAGAGCAAAAAAAGATAAGGAATAGGTGGGTACTATTAGTATTTCTTTTCCATCTGCACCCACTGCCGTTGAAAGCGTGCAGGTCACAGCGGGTTTCATAACAAAATAGGCCACACCTGGCAGCGCTGTAAAGTCCGCATCTGGATGCTCAGCTGAGAAGCCTGATGGAATCGTACTCGATATTTTGTTATCCGAAGTGCTTGCGCTGGTTTGCGTGTCAGCCTTAACCTCGCATGGCAGCAACGTCTTGATAACTATAATCCCCACCACAATAAGTGGTGCCTGCATTGATATTGCTTTCATAGAGATATTCCCGACCCAGAGTATCCAGGCTAAAAATAGTGGCAGGCACTTTTACAAGAGCAAACAGTTTGTGATCTCGGACCTATGTTGTTAGCTGAACGCTATTTCTTTTAAGCGCTCTCTAATAGTCAACTCTCAATTCGTGCAAGATTTGTGAAACGTTTGCGCCTAGATGGGCTATTTGGATTTATAGCTATTCCGATGCGGCCTGCTTGATTAGGGCTGCGACTTCTTGTCCGTACGAGGTCAGGGTGCTGCTTTCCGAATAGGTCATGTTATCGGCAAGTCCGAAGGTGGACGATTTCAATGGATCGTATTCCCAGGCGATGGCACCAACTCCGGTGTTCCAGACGTCTTTCGTTACTGCAGCGCCGTTTGAATCGACCGTGAGGCCGTTGCCTGAATTGCCTGTCTCACCGAAGAAAACTGGAACTGCCTCACCATTAGCTTCTCTGAGAAAGCTTGTTCCATGGAGATCAGAATTGATAGCGGACGGATCTCCGTAGAGGTGAGCATCAATGACATAGTTGTAGTCTTTATCGAAGGTACTGGCCGCGGCTTGGAAGGGCGCTGCCTGGTCACTTACTCCGTGCTCTTGCTCAAATGCCACTATCGCTTGTGAGCCTGTAGCTCGTATGGCGTTGTACACTGCTTGCTGTTCGTTTGCCACCGCTAAATCGGCAGCGGTGTTATTCCTTCCGGTGTGCCAATCTGTTGATGTAGGCTCATTTTCCGGCTGAAACATAACCATCTTGTTTCCCATGTTGTCTTTCGCCAGTTGGGCGAACCAGGCAGCTTCGTTACCATCTTCCGATATGTTATTTCCGACCTGCGCTGCGGAGTTGTGATTGTCGACAATTACGCCGATGCCTTTGGCATTGAATGCTTGAATCACTTTGTTAACATCAGCAATAGATTCGTTATAGTTGCCGTCCCAAGAGCCTTTCGCGTACGGTTGGCCATTGGTATTGATTCCGCCATAAGGACTTGTCGCGAACCTAACCACGTTGATACCTGGAAAATCCTTTGCTATCTGGGCGGCTAGTGCTTGCGGCCCTATTTTTTCGGCGTACCTCGAATCTACGTTCACTCCGTTCATAGGCTTACCATTGATCAGAAATTTGCCCTCGCTGACGGTGAAGCCGGCTTCATCACCTGAACCCCCGGAGCCACCTGAGCCACCGCCACTATTCGGTTTGGTTAAATCAAGCGCTTGCTGAGCCGAGGATATATCATTTTTGCCTGCTGTCTCATTTTTACTGTTGAACATGTTCAGGCTATTGAGCATATCGGTTGCAGCGTTTTGTGTTCGTTGCGTTCTGTCTGCAAGGTCAGTTTCTGCCGCTGTTAATCCGACAGCTGCGGTCCCTTTGTCTCCGGCTTGGAGAGCGAAGAAAGCTTTGTCAAAATCGGCACGAACACCAGTATTGAAATCGCTTCCCCTCAATTCCAAGATGCCTTTACTGAGGGCTTGCTCGGCGGTTTTGGTGTCGCCTTTGTTCAAAGCCTGTTCGGCAAGCTTGGCTTGAAGTGCCGTGTTAGTAAGTACATCCGTTTCTCCGCCCAGATTTGTAATTGAATTTTTGATCTCAGCAACTGTCCCCGGAACGTTTCCGCTATTAGCGTCGAGCAAAGCTTGTTTGGCTTCGTAGTTGGCGTGGCCGACAAAATCTTTGTTGGTAACTGTTCCTGTACTGCTATTCGTATTTGTGTCGGACGAAGAGTAATCCAGAGACAAAGCGGGGAGTTCACCGGATTTGACCAGTTTGTCAGCCATCGTCGTCGATGTGTTCTGAGCTTTCGTCAGCGAAGACGGTTGATCGTAAGCTTGCCTCGCCAGGTTAGCAATTACCGCGTTCTCTTTCGTCTTTTGGTTCTGATCGCCAACATCGTTGCTTGTTAATCTGTCGGCTGCTGTAAACGCCATGGACAATTCTCCTTATTAATGCTGCCGCTCCGCCACGCCAGGCTGGTACTAGTTGCATCGGTTCGAGGTTTATAAATTGCTGGTAAGGACTTTATTCAAGCCGAAGGTCAGTTATGACCGTTGCGAACATTCTATGATCGCCCTTGGTTCAAAATTGGTTCACGTAGTCATACATTCGCGCGGCACAGAGACGCGCAGCACTCAAAAAGCCGGACTACTTTCCAACTTCAGAGAAAGCGCTCGAACAACTCAAAGCGAGCAAACCTTTGTCTGCAAGAGCTTCCGATGTCAATGCGCAAGTGAAGTTGGAGTCGGTCGAGAAAATCTTTCGCTATCTAGAGAACGATTTTTTAGGTGGGACGAAAAAGCCTGAATTGGGTAAGGGCAACTGGTTAGATCGCATGCGTGGAAAGCCGCTTCTTGCCTCCCTGGTTAGCGAGTGTTTCGAAGTCACGGATAGCGGTGGAAATATACTTACTGGTCCCGAGGCAGTAACTCTAGTGGCAGAAGAATTGCTTCTACTGGACATAACAAACCAACCAGCAGACTTCCGAGAGCTTCACGATCTAATTGCTAAACGAGTCAAAAACAAATGACTCTTGAGCCTGCTGGCGTTCCGAGTTCGGTTATACTGTTGCAGTCGATATGGTGCAAAATATATGAAAATCTGGCGCAAAGCACTTGGTTCGTGCATGATTGCTCTCATTGTTAGTGCAATTGGATTGGGAGCAAATTCTGCAGACCCGCCCATGAGCGAGTCATGTCGCAAATTCGTTCAGGCATTTTACGACTGGTATAACCTGCCAAATGGAGAGCCTGGCAAGGAGCGCTCGGCCGAAGATGCGACCAAGCTCAAAAGTAGCGATTTCGACGCCGAACTCTTGCGACGGTTGAATGAGGACTTTGCTGCCCAGGCGAAGGCCAAAGGAGAATTAGTAGGATTGGACATGGATCCATTCCTGGCTACAAATTCAACGCCTTATAAAAAGTATCTCGTCGGCAAGGTTATCCCTAAATCGGGAACCTTTACGGCGGAGGTTTTCGGAATTGAAGCTGGTAAGAAAACGCCCCAACCGATCGTAATTACTGAGCTGAGATGCAAAGACAAGCACTGGCAATTTGTCAACTTTCACTATGAACCGTCAAAGATTCGTGAAAACGAGAATCTGTTGAGCATATTGAAAGTTTTGCGCGAAGAGCGTGTGAAATACGGTACTAAATAAGAGCCGTTGTGGGACTCTATCACCTCACTGCAGATCGCCGCCATCCCGATTCATCAGCTTGCCCAAGCATCAGCGAAGTCGTGCGCAAATTTTTCTGGCGCTTCTCGGGAATTGCTCGCATTTGAGAATTTGGTTACAATGAATCAAGTATTTATTGGAAGAGGTTCTTCGCTATGAACGAGAACGATGCTAACAAGTTATTTCAGCGAGCAACGGAGAGCACTTCTGCGGCAGTGTTACATGCGCGGATAATGGGTCGTAGCCGCGAGATCGCGCTCGATCTGCTAGATATCGGTCCTGCATCTTCAGATCAACAGATCCGGGATGCGGTTGCCCGGTTTATGGAAAGTGCTCCTGAGCAGCTTAAAGGCACTGTCGTCGAGCGACACGATAATGGCAATATGACGTTGCGGCCAGAGGCCGTTTTCGGTTGACCCGACAAAAGAAAGTCGATCCGCTCGAGCTGGTTGCAAAACTTGCAGCCGAGGAGAGACGTTTATACGACGAATGCTTTGTTGCCCCGGTTGTTGGCGGCGGCCGTGTTCGCGTGCGGGTCTATGGCATCGTATACGAGCTCTCCATTCCCGACACCTATACCGGTTGGGCCATCCTCAAAATCAAAAACCAGCAGGAAGCTCAGGTGATTGAGTCCGCTTCACCCGCTGTGGTTTTGAAGTATCTGAAGTTGTTCCCTCGCATACGGATGGTGGCACTGCAACCGTTCCAGAATCGTTGGTGGGCGATTGCTGCGTCAGGCTCGGACACCAGGATCAAACTCTCAGGTCCGGCGCCAATGCAACTGGTCGCCTCCTGTAGCAGATTTGATACCGTGAACTGCCGCTTCGACGGCAGTG
>CAJCHQ010000941.1 GCA_903970295.1 Bryobacterales bacterium | reverse complement strand
ATCCGGATGGCAGTATCGCACTCAGTATCAATGAGGGCGTGATCGAAGACATTAAGATCTCCGGCAATCAAAAGACCAAAGATTTCATCATCAAGAATGCGATCAAGCTTAAACCAGGACAGGTTTACAACGAACGTCAATTGACCGGCGATCTGCGTAACTTGTATGCCAATGGCTATTTCCAAGACATCAGACGCAGTCTGGCGCCTTCACCGACTAATCCGGATAAGTACACGCTCAAAGTAGAAGTCGATGAAAAACGCACCGGCTCAATCAGTCTGGGTGGCGGCGTTGACACGATGGCTGGACCTTTCGGAAACTTCGGCGTCGGCGACAACAACTTCCGCGGGCGTGGCGAGAGCGTTTCGCTCAATGCCCAGATGGGATCCGGTTTATTCGGTGGCTTGAACAATACACTTAATAATGCTGGTCAGAGTTTCATGTCGACGCAGCGTACATACAATATTGAAGCCAATTACGGTAAGACGATTCCGGGCACCAATATCAATATGAATGTCACGGCTTTCGACCGCATGCTGAACAGTCAATTCATTGATTTCTCCCAACAGAGAACGATTGGCGCCGGCGTTACATTCAGCAAGCCGCTCACCCAGAAAATTCACCTCACAGTCGGTTTGACCGGACAGAATACTTTCCTCAATGACTTGAGCGGTTTCTACACGACCGGCTCGACATTGATTGAGCAGATGGCTACGCGCGCCATCTTGAGCAATATGGCCAACAATGTGCCGCAAGCTTTGCAAATGGCCAGCACTGCACGGCAAAACATTTTGCGCGGTGGCACCTATCTCACAGTTAATCCTGGTATCAGCTACGACAGCCGCGACACGAGAATCGATCCCACGCACGGATTTTACGCCAGGGCTTCGGTGTCGCCTTCGCTGGGGATGGGCGGAGCTTTCGGAAAGGCCGGAGTAACGATGACCAAAGTCGTGACGATCGCCAAAGACACCACCTGGAACAGCAATTTTCAGGCTGGTACATCGATGGGCGCATTGCCTGGATTTTCTCAATATAATCTTGGCGGTTTCAATGGTTTGCCTGGTTATGCCATGTTCTCGTCCTTTGGCTCGGGCACCTCTATGTTGATGGCTAAGACCGAAATCAGACGGCGCTTAATTCCTCACACGGACAATAAAATCGCGGAAGTTTTTGCCACCCACGTCAAAGGGGCTATCTTTGCCGATGCCGGTCAAATCGGCGGCATGAATACATACAGCACTTTGATGTCTAGAAGTGCTACAGGCGCTTCGGTCGGTGTCGGTCTACGCTTGAAAGTGCCAATGATTGGTATGGTTCGTGTCGATTATGGGTATCCGCTAATCAGCACTCTCCTGGGTGGTCATACACCACGACTGACCTTCGGATTTGGAGATTATTAATCAACCAGAACTTTAGCTTGCCCCTTTCAAAGCGGCGGGATGTTGTAAACTGTGCCGGTTGGCAAGCATTTGCACGCATTTGTTATGTACGTTACTAACTTTTGGAGGAGAGATGTTCTACTCTCGTAAGACGGTCCCTGTCGTTATCGGCGTTTTGACGGCTATCGGTGTGGCATCACAGGCGATGGCAGAGGGACAAGCCCCACCCGCGCATTTTCTGAATATCGGCATTGTCGACAAAGACAAAGTCGTGACCAGCTATCCCAAAGCGCAGTCGGCAGCTGAAGATTTGAAGAAGCAAGAAGAAAGAGTCCACAAGCTGATCGAAGACAGCAACAAACAGTATGAAGAAGCTAAAGCTGCTCACAAGCCTCCGGCTGAATTGGAAGGATTACAACGTCGTCTGCAAACCCAGATTGATGGCGAAGTGAAGACCATCCAAACCAAGGCGCAAGGATTGGAAAGCAATTTGGAAACTGAAATTGATGGTGCGATCAAAGCTGAAGCAGCGAATCGCAAAGTCGATGCTGTTTTCGTCAAGCAAGCAGTGCTGTTTGGTGGTACCGATTTGACTGACGGTGTTGTGAAGCGCCTCGCCCCTGCGAAAGCCAGCAAGTAGTCGCTTAAAGTCTGAGCCATGGCAAACACCACTGTTATTTAGGTGGTGTTGCTTGGCGTTTAGGTGCGCTTGGCGTTTCAGGTGTTGCTTGGAGTTGGGGATGACGGCATAGTGATTAAGACTAACTGAGGGAAGCAAATGAAGCTGCCGATGGAAATGACGATCGGGCAAATTGCGGCTGTAGTCGGCGGGCGTGTCAAAGGCTCCCCAGACGTGAAAGTAGGGTCCGTGGCAACATCTCCGATGCAGGCAACTGCTTCTGATCTGGCTTTAATCTTCGAGAAGGATCTGATTAAGCGAATCGGCGAGTGTAAAGCAGCTGCGATCATGGTGCCGGAGGGTACCGACGCCGACCGCCCGCTGATTGTCGTTGAACGGCCAATGCTAGCTATTCAGCGGATGCTCACCGCCGCCGGTGTCAAGCGCTATTTGCCCGAGAAAGGCATCCATCCGACCGCCGTCATTGACCCGAGTGCCACATTGGGCACTGATGTGGCGATTGGACCATTGGTCGTAATTGGACCAAAGGCGAAAATCGGATCGCGCACGACAATCATGGCCAACACCGTCGTAGGTGGTGAGGTGGTGGTCGGTGACGATTGTCTGATTTATCCGGGAGTGATCCTCTCGGATTTCGTTCAAGTAGGCAATCGTGTCATCCTGCAACAGGGTTGTAGTCTTGGTTCAGACGGTTATGGCTACGTCACCGAACGCCCGTCCAATCTAGAGAAAAAAGCTGCCGGGCGCACCGATTTTTCGGATGACGAAAACCCGCTTTTGAAAATACCGCAAATTGGTACCGTAGTAATTGAAGACGATGTCGAAATCGGCTCCAACACAACCATCGATCGTGCCACTATGGGCGCCACCACTGTCGGGCGCGGCTCGAAAATCGATAATCTGGTGATGATCGCTCATAACTGTCGCATCGGT
>CAJCHQ010000940.1 GCA_903970295.1 Bryobacterales bacterium | reverse complement strand
AAAGTCACTCTTACCAAAGATGCCAGGTTTTATAGATCAACCAAATCAAAGACTTGCAACTAATTGCTGGACATACCAGTCAACAAGGCGCACAGTAGAAGTAACTAATGGCACGACCCAGCGACGTTGCCAGCAAATCGGTAAAACACTTAGGCTTTGAGGGCAAAACAATGGCAGTTGGTGAAATGGCAAAGTCTAAGACTTGCCCAAAGTGCAAGGCGTCTGAACTGACTGATTGGTCGACTTGCCGCAATTGCGGTTCGAAGTACAAGATCGCAGAGAAGCTGCAAGACACGACTTCGATCACCGGGTTTTTGGTAGCCGGGCTGGTTGCATTGGCTCTAATCGGTGGTGTGATTCACTTCTGGCACTAACAACTGCCGCCTTCTTATCTTGAATTCACTGCGGGCAACGAAACCCGCTCAGCTCAAAACAAAGGTTCTGTGCCTTTCTCCAGAATCTTCAAATACGCATCGTAGACAAAAACACGACCGCGCTGCTTGCCGGTCACCTCTCTGACGATGCCGATCCGTTCCAAATTTTGCAATGCCGCTGTCACGGTTGGCGTGGTCAAATTCAAAGCCTTCACCATCTCCGGTATCACAGCCAACGGCTTTTTCTCCAGATATTGATGCGTCAACAAAGCCGACCCCGCGCCGCGACCAATTTCAGCAATCTTCGCGCGGTCGCGCTGGGCCATGGCCAGAATCTCGCGAGCAGCGTCTGTAGCCTGAACGGCGCTGTCGTGAACTCCAGTCAAAAAGAACTGCAGCCAACTTTCCCAATCGCCGGTCTCCCTAACTCGCTGCAAGAGGTATCGGGTAACACAGTCGCCAAGCCGTCCAGCCGCCCCAGCGACTGATTTGCCTTCTCGAGCGGCGATTGCAAGTCATCGAGGCGCAACTTGAGCGGGGGCAAAGGGCGCGGAATCACAGCCCAGTAAGGCTCGTCGCTGCCGATCGTGCAGCGCACACGCGCGCCCAATCTCTCTTTCGATTCGTTTTCCACTGCTTACTAAAGGAACCTTTAATAACAATTGACGTTATTAAAGGATACCGCATCTATCTTTAATAAGGAACAGTGCGAAATCCAGAGGTTATCGGCGCAGATTTCGACTTTTGAACTGGCCATTTTGAGTTTGAGCATAACCCGTAAATCAAAGCCTCAGAAGATGGCGGTCTCGGCAAAATTGATTGGCCAAATGATACCTTGGTCGACTTTATGCTTTTCGAAGTGCTTATGCACGAGATCGGACATCATCTGGTGCAGCAATTCAAAGGCAAACGAGAGGCGCAAGTTCTGCGCACTGGGAGCAATACAATGCCTTGTACCAGCAGGTCGTGTTTCAATGAGATTGATAATATACAATGGTCAAGAACGACACCCATACTCACTTGGCAGCGCTTCGATAAAGAACATGTCTCAGGATCGGTCAGTTTTCGTCTGCTCAAGTGCCGCTCCAGCTGCTTTCTTGACCCTCCTGCCTATTTTAGTGGCGGCTTTTTGCTTAGGCTCAGTGTCTGCTCACGCCGAGGACACTACTAGAGCCTCCGAAAATCAAAACACGTTGGTAGCTTCTGCGGCATCCGGCAACGCTCAAGTCAAAGATTATTTGGATGAATCGATCATCGGTAACGAGAAGAATGTCGGCTCGCTCTCAGACGGTGCACAGCGGGTAGCTCAAAATCTGCAGATATTAGATCAGCTCCGGGATCTGCATATACTGCGCAGTGATCCCGAGAAGTTTGACAGTCTGCACGCGCTGCATATTCGTCAAGACGTGACCGAAGCACTGCTGGAAGCTTACTTTGACGTGCAGGAGTCGATTGCCGCAATCGACGACGAAATCGATCATACCCAGCGATTGCAGGACGAAATGTCAGATCAACGCGACAAAGCAATTAAATACAACAACATCTTGAACTTTGCCAGCACCGGGACTCTAAGCATATTATCAGGCAGCTCACAACTCAGACCGCAAGTGCATTTTCAAAACGCCGCAGACATTTTCACAATCACCGCAGGCGGTGTTGCAGCAACCTTATCCGCATATGCGCTGAAACAACAATCTGGCGGCAAACGCAACGCCCCGCGCAACCCCAATATGTTAGCCCAAATACTCGGCAGGCCGGTGCCACAAGAACTACAGTTGCCGGACTCGGTGTGGACGTTCATGTGCGACACGCCCCCGGGTTCAACAAAATCCAGGAAGCAACTACTGATTGACAAATGGGTGAGTGCGAAGCGCATAGATGATCCGACGAGCAAGAGCGGGCAAAAGGATATCGATAGATTGTCCGGCTCTGTAGATCTGCACAAAGCCGTCACTATCGATATGCTCAATAATCGCGTAATTATGCTGTCTGAATTGAAAGTGACAATGGCGCAGATGTCTCGCGATATTCAAGTGATCATGAAACTCTACCGCCATCCACATTGAGTCTTGCCCGTCAGGTCTCATACATAACAGTAGTCATCATGCCTGCTTGAGCATGCCAGGCGATGTGGCAATGAGTGAGCCAAAGGCCTGGATTATCGGCATCGAAGATGACCGAGACCGTGGTTGCAGGTGGCACCAGAACTGTGTCACGCAAAGCGCCATTCAGCGATTTATCGTTGATTCCAACAACCTGGAAGGAATGCCCATGCAAATGCATCGGATGAGACATGGCAGTTTCATTGATGTACTTGATCAGTGCTCGAGACCCTTTCCGGACAACCACTTGCGGTTTGGCGCTCATATTGAACACAAGGTCGTTAATACCCCATTCATATGTGGCCATATTACCGGTTAGCCTTAAACTGTGGGTTGAGTCGACTGGCTTATTGACCAGTGATTGAGATGCTCGTATTTTAGTTTCAAAATCCAATGTCACCGGCCCGCTTTTAGCCACAGCTGTACTGCTGATTTTTGACACCTGTGCACGCGGCGTCGCCAGGATGACGCCCGTCTGCTCGACTGCTCCTTCGCGCAGAGCGAGGAT
>CAJCHQ010000939.1 GCA_903970295.1 Bryobacterales bacterium | reverse complement strand
TTATCACCGGGATTCATTCGCTCAAACACGACCCATCCGTCAATGCTCGCCGTGTATTTGTAATGCGGTTTAATATGGTTGAACACCGACAACTGAAAGAGCTTGAACCAATCACGCTGTTGCAGAACAGGATCGTGCTTGGCGTCGTCGATCAAAATGTACTGCGGTTTGTTAGCTAGCAACGACTGGCAATAGAGTTCATGCTGAATCGCCGTGTTTATGCCGAAATACGGATCGATACAGGGAAACGGTTGGGCATAATTGCTCAACTTGGGCACCAGCAACGAATACATCGTCACATAATTGATTGATGCCCGTGCCGCTATGTATTTGATCCGGCCCGCCTTTGTTTGCATGAATTGAGCAAATTGCTTGGGCATGCTCACGCCCGAAACGACTGCCGTAGGATTCATGTCCTCATCATCGTCATCAGTATTGGCAGGCGCAAACCGGCTGAGAACGAATTCGTAAGCCGGGTAAGATTCACGCCAACTCTTAAAAATATAAGGCACGACAGAAACGGTAGCGATAACACAGGCCAACAGCGCTGATGGCAGTTGTTTTTTCGACCCGCGCAAAGCCAGATAGATCGGACGCATGTAATCGAGCAGCAAAATACTGTATAAGCACCAGATTGCAGCCAGGTTGGAATAAAAGGCCCGATTCCAATAATAGACTTCCCAGACAATAATAATGAAGGACACGCAGGCTCTAAGCGCTTGTTGGAACGAAACTGAATCTGGTTTTTGAATAGCAGTGCGAAACAAAATGTAACTGGCATGTATAAACATGACATACGAGATCAGCGCCGGCGGCTTGGGCATCGTGATGATCTGCGGCACACTGAGAAGAATGAGAATTTGACGCGGATCCAGGAAAGTCGGCCAATAACCTGTCGCCAAATAAAACGTCAGCACATAAACACCGACCGCAAGAAAAAGTCCCAGACCACCGCAAGCAGCGGCAGCCGTCCAGGTCTTCAAAGAAGCCGAAGAATTTTGATTGCGCAAAAGGAATAGCATCAGGGCAAAGCCAATGCACAAAACCAGACCGGTCTCCAGATTGAGCAAAGTGGCTACACCGCCGACAAATCCCATAACAAAGGCTAATCGCACTAAACCGGCGCGTCGAGCCAGACACGCCACAGCCAAACCACCAAAGATGCCAATCAGCCGCCAACCCGAATGATTGGGATACCACGTGCCCAGATGATTGCAGTGATACCAGGGCAAGGCAGCCAGAAATGCGACAACCGCAAGGGCCGGATGTTTTTTGGCGCCGATCAAGAGAACTACAGCCAGAGCCGCCAATAAAGCGATTTGCGAAAATTGGGTAAGGCGAACAAGATGCCCGAAATCGAGGATCTTTGTATGCTGTTCGAAGATGCCGATCAAAGTCGGCATCAGGACGCCGTAGTGCATCCAGGTATCGTGATCGAGAACGATATGCTTGGCCAGTCGATCGGCAAATGAATTGCAGACAGCGTAATGCTGTTGCAACTGCATGATGTCTAAGACAGCGGCGTTTGACAGAGTTGGTCGTAAAAGTAAACCGGGCACACTGGCAAGCGCGATCAGGGCGGTCATAATCCCCACCGATAACCAGCGCGGGCAGGTAAATTTGATCTTGTACAGGAGGTAAGCAGCCGGGACAAACATCGCCCCCGCCAGAAGATCCCCGGTCGAGGAATCGTAGCCGCCAAATGTCCAGAGTGTAAATGCCACCAGACTCAGTACCGCAACTGTGTTAATGATCTTGAGATTGGCAGCCGAAAGCCGCTCTTTCACTCGCACTGGCAATTGGGCAAAAACCAAGATCGTCAAGGCGAGAAAGATCAAAAATACTTTGTGGGCAAAAAGAAAAGCCCGGCGGTCGACAGGCCTCGTATGCCAAACGTCTTTGGCCATATCGACTAAAAAGGGGTTGAATCCTTCAAACACCCCGGTCGTCGGCTTGAACGTAAAGTAAGCCAGCGCCGAGCAGAGAAGCGCCAAGCACATAATGGCGATCGCAAACTGATTCCAGTTCGGACGAATGAACGCCTCGGAAATCTTTCCGGAACGAATGAACTTGATTTCAGTATTTTCTGCGCTCGGTTTGGTTTGGAGCATTTTTAAGCGGCTAAGGCTGCCGCAGCCTGTGATCATCTCTTCACCGTCCTAGGATAGTGGAAAGCATGGTTGAATCGTCCTCTTTCGCCTCTTGAGTACACAATAATGTTGTCTAATAAATTGGCTTTTTCTCAACTCTGGGCCGAACTTCAGCCTTAAAACGGCGCCAGCCGCCAGTGGACGCGCTCGTTGTTGATTCTAGCGGCAGCCGCATAAGTATCGAAAAATCTCATGCCCGTTGCTGCAGCCCTATCAGTAGTGCGAAATGATTTAGAATTACGACTTCTGACTAAAAAGAGAAATTATGCGTTCTTGTGCCATCGTTCAATCGAGTTACATTCCCTGGAAGGGATATTTCGACCTGATCAACATGGTTGATGAATTTGTTCTGTATGACTGCGTGCAATACACCAGGCGTGATTGGCGCAATCGCAATCGCATTAAGACTCCACAGGGACCAGCCTGGTTGACCGTCTCAGTCCAGGCGAAAGGCAATTATGAGGCGCCGATCGACACCATTCAAGTCGATGACGCTCGCTGGGCTGAACGTCACTGGCAGACCCTCACCCACAACTATGCCAAGGCTCCTTTTTTCAGCATGTATGCACCGGGGTTCCAGCGCACCTATGAGGGGCTGGTCGAAGAGAAATCGCTTTCGCAAATCAATCTCGCCTTAATCAAACAAGTCTGCGAAGCTCTCGAAATCACAACCAGAATCACCGATAGCAGAAAATATGAGCTACAAGAAGATCGCAACGATCGCCTCCTCAGTATCTGCCTGCAATTAGGCGCTAACGAGTATCACTCGGGACCATCGGCGCAAGGATATTTGGACGAAAAACGCATGAATGATCAGGGAGTTTCTGTTCGCTGGATGTCTTACGCTGACTATCCCGAATACACGCAGCTCTTTCCGCCCTTCGACCATGCGGTATCTATCCTCGATTTGCTGTTCAACACCGGACCGGATGCCCGTTCGTATATGAAATCGTTTTCCCAGAGCAATCAGGTTGTGGCGCGCTAATTCGATGGAAGAAATAATTCTCAAAAAAGTAGCAGATTATTACACCGACAAGGTGAAGACCCACGGTCTGACACCTCAGGGTGCAGACTGGAAAAACAAAGAAACACAGGATTTGCGATTCCAGCTCTTGTGCAGGTTGTTCGATGGCGCTGCCGATTTCGATGTTAACGATCTCGGCTGTGGTTATGGCTCGCTCGTCACCTTTATGAGAGAAAACGGAATTAAATTTCGCAAGTACTACGGCTGGGACATTTCGGAAGAAATGATCA
>CAJCHQ010000938.1 GCA_903970295.1 Bryobacterales bacterium | reverse complement strand
GCCCTGTGGCCGCCTCAGGCAGCGCACAACCCATGATCACATCCTCCACTTCAGCCGCTTCGATGCCGGCTCGCTCCACTGCGTGCTTGATTGCATGTCCGGCTAAGACTGCGCCGTGCGTATCGTTGAAGGCTCCGCGGCCGGCTTTGCCGATCGGAGTGCGGGCGGTTGAGATAATTACAGCTTCGCGCATTAGTTAACTCCTTCAATTCGGCAAGCTCACGTATCAAATATATTGAAGCGGTTGAAAACCCAATACATTAAATCTTGGCGGCAATCATGCTGCGATGATATCAAGCAAGGCAAGATTAGCCATGGTCATCACCCTTGCAGAATAAGTCATGTTTTCATTAATTAGAGCCAGTGCCCTCGCCAATCTTTCACACCTACACAGCTTCATCAAAGGCGAGTTGTTGCAAGAACACGATTTGAATCTGGAAAATTTCGGCGGCGGCGAACAATTGATTGGTGTTTATATAAACACTCAGGTTGACTACATCTTGATTACGAGCATCGGTCTGCGTTGGTCGCATGAAGACAGTGAGGTGTTTCATCCCTATCAGTCGATTCAGAGTGTCGAGGTCTCAGGCGATCAATTGGCAGAGCCACATATCAAGCTCGTTCTTGCTGACCAGCAAAGCGAAATGCTGCCGATACTCAATGCCACTGAAGATCTGCCAGACGTAGAGTGCATGCACGACTTTTTGTCGGCGGTGATATTGCTCAAGGCTGCGCCTGAAGAAGATCCAACGGCACCCAGTTTGACGCCAGGAGACGTCTCGGCTCGCCATCAGCTGATTGAGGTTTTGCGCTATTACTCCTTTAAATGCAAGCCTGGCAACAATTCCTACTTGTTGTCGATGATGCACGGTCTGGACGACGGATATCCGCCTCGCTGGTTGTTGCGTGACCTGGGCATTGACGAAAACATCCTGGACAATCCAGATTTGTGGCGACTGCTGGCTTTGCTGTTGACCTTCCCCGTACGCCCCGAAAATTCGCTGGGTGATATCTGGAAGATTTGATCAGATTGAGTTTTTCACATTAATTCGTAATTGTTCCGGCCACTGGAATTCAGCAATCAGGCCAGCCCGAGGGATCAGACTGGTCTCGTAAAATCTAGATGATTCGGATCTGCTAGTGTGGGAATAGACGTTTCAGAACTATTGACGGAGATTGAACGTGAATATTGATATTGAATCGCTTTTACGCAATTCCGGCGCCGACACCAAAGTGAACATAATTGCCGGCGATATATTGACCGGTTCCTGGGAGCTGAGCGGATCCCAGCTCAAAAGACCACCATCAGGTGGTACAACAGCCGAGCCAGTAAATCTCTCCAACAATATATCTAAACTCGATCTCAAAGATCAGATCAACAAAGATGCGCTGGAGCCTGTAGTAACTGCCGGCGTCGGTGCCATGTTGGGATTGCGATTCTTCGGTTTGATTGGCGCTGCGGGCGGTGCCGCGCTTGGCTTGCTTTTCTCAAATAACCATCCTCAGATAAGCGTCATCTGCAAACTCAAAGATGGTCGTCAGTTCATTGCCGTGATGTCACCGCAAGCCTACCAGTTGCTGCGTCAATACGCGTAGCCGCGCTTGGCAAGCGAACGCTATACACGCATAAGCGTTAGTTGACCACTAGCGCAACGACAACTGGATCACTACGCGCGGTATCAAAGTGGTTCGGTGCCGACTACGGGCAAACCCTGGAACCTAAGACAGGTTCTATCTTTCACAGAGCTTAAAACACTTCACAAATTGTAAGCATCATGCTTTGATTATGAAGTTGCGCCGCTTGCATCGCAGACAGCTCGGAGAAACTGAGATGAAAGCCATTTTGAACTCAATTGGAATCATCGATGCCGCACTCGGCACCATCATCGGCGCCACCAAAAGTCTGCTGGCCAGAGCTAAAAAAAAGAAAAAGCCCGTCGCTTGGAATTGGGGCATGTACGAGGATCGGCTCACGGCCGACACGCCGAATGCCAGACACATAGAAATGATCAGCCGGCAGTTTGCGCCGGTAGCGCCCAGACCGCGTGGGGAAAAGCTCGCCAGCGAAGACTGGGAAGACTATATACCGAACGGTGAAATGTAAAAGATCACCGCGTTGTAGCCAGAAATCGTTTGAAGCGAATCATTGCTTCATCGAATTTATTCGGCCCGAGTCCGCAACAGACACGCACCCAACCAGGTGTGCGAGACCATTCCGAAGAGTTGACCAGAAGCCGTTCTTGTCTGGCCAGAGCCTGAGCCCGATCAGCTAATTTTGCTAGCACGAAGAAGCCTCCACGCAAACCCTGGTGCACACCGTCGTCCAATGCATGCTCACGCAATAACTGCAAAATCTGCTCACGCTGTGCTGAAATCAAAGCTCTGGTTTGCCTTATATAATCCACTAAAGCCTGCCTGTCTCCAGCAAATTCGGCATCATCAATCCCTGCAGTTTCGGCAAAGGGGGCATAGACTCCATGCCAAGCGCGTAAAACCGCATGCGGTGGCACATGCACATATCTTGTCACGGCATGAGCCCACGCCTGGTCTGGACAGACCATGGTGCCGCCGCGCAGTCCACCCGCGGCAAAGGGCTTAGACAAGCCATCAGTCAAAAACAAGTACTGCCCAGCAGTGCCGCTCAGAAACTGAGCGAAGCTCAAATTGTGCTGAGTGTAAGCACCGGCGGAGAGATCGCTGAGCAAGAAAAAGATCTCATCGACGAGCAGATAAATTTCGTGCGCTTCGCAGTAGTCCATTACTTCTTGAATTTGCCCGGGCTCCATGAAAAATCCGGCTGGATTGCCAGGTTGAGTGAGCCAGATCAAATCCGGTTTAAAATCGAGACTGTTTAATTCATATCCACTGGTGGCAAATTTACGGTCTTCTTGCACGGGGATGACGCGCAGGGTGCCACCATGATATCGAACAGCCGGGTAAATCAATCCAAAAGTAGCGGCCGGCACGGCGACCACAGGAGAGCGCCCCAGTCGTTCAGCCAGCGCACGCAACAAAGCACCGAAAAGCGGAAACACTCCCTGAGAAAGAACTACACGTTCGGCGTTGGTTACAACGGCGCCCCGAGTCGCCCTCAAGTAATCAAGGACGCGTCTGGTCACCAGTGGTCGCAAATCCTGGTCGTTGACATCGAGAAAGCCCTTGATCAGCCCTTTCGCAATAGCTGCAGGAACAGGCAATCCGAGTTCGGCAAGATCCAAACGAATCACATCTCCAGTCAGCTCAATCGGCTTCGCAGCGAAAGTTGGATCGGCAGCAATCGAACTGAATGCTTCACCGATTTGAGTTTTCAGGTCTGAATGCGTCCGTGGCTTTTCGCTCACAGTCTCGTCAAAGGGAAAAGCTAAGAGTTCATCAAACAACCATTTGTAATAGAGCTGGCTGATGTAGCCAATGCGAGAATAAGTCAGTTCGGCGCCAATTTCCAAATTCGGGGCCCAATCGCTGGGCGCATTGAGCAGAAAGCTCAATTCCAAATCGGCGGCAACCGTATTTTTAACCAAACCACAGACAAGAATCAAATTAGGCGGCAAAGATTGCTGACCGGCCAAACGCAAAAAAATGTTGGCATTCAGTGACGAGCTGATATCGAAGTGAGCCGAATCGTCGATTATATAAATGCGCTCGGGATGACTGAGAGCCTGATCTACAATCGCTTTGAGCATAATAGGCGAAGGCGCGCTCAGTTGGGTAGGAGCCATCAATACAACTTTAGGAGCAAGCCATTCATCCAGGAGGAGCACTTCAGTCAGGTCGTCATTGCCGCGCAGGACTTTGTGCTCGGGACCAATGACCTTCTCGTATACTTCCATCAAGCCTTCAGATACCAGGACTTGTTCGTTACGGTTCAGCACCATATCCAATACTATGCGTATAAGCTGAGCCCTTTCCGGACCAATGAATAATTGCTCGGGTTCGACTTGATAATGACAGTAAATTGCCAGGAACTTAGCTAAACGGCTGCGAATCGATAAATTACCGCGCTCGTGGGGATAGGGTAATGTTCCATATTTGTGCAAATCGTCAGTTAGTTTACTGATAAAGCTGATCTGTTCTTCCGTGACTGGAGCCAAATCTAATTCCCGCCGCAGCCCATCCAGGCCCATTTTGTGAAGGTCGGAAACGACTCTGAACGTGGGGAGCTCAAAGGCAGTGACAGCCTCATAAACGAGCAGATCGTGGTAGACCGGCTTGTTGTCTTTTAACAGAGCGACTGCCGTGTCAGCCGATAAAGATTGCTGAGAATTGCGCGAGATGAAAAAATGGAATTTAATCCCGTAAGCTTTTTCCAGCTGCACAAGTGAGGCTAAATCCGTATCATCGGCTTGAGGAATGCGGCGGCTCCAAATCACTTCGCAGCGATATCCGCGTCGGCGAAAAGCCGATTCAATCGCCAGCTGCCCGGGTCTGCCACCCAGAATCAAAGTGACTTTGCCGCCCGGATTCAAACACAATTGAGCTTCTTCCAGAGCGCGGGCGATAAGAGGTAATCCGTAACGATCTTCCAGGATGCCCTGTTGAAAACAATAATTACTCAGGTTGTATAATTCGGCTTCGGTGCTAGGTTTTTCCTGAGATTTGGTAGCATCATCCGGATGAAGAACCTGGGGAATGCAGCCAATGACGTGATCGAATTTGAGACCGGCTTCGATCGGGCCTGTGAGCAGATCAGATTCCGTCACCCGCAGTGAGTCGACGAGTGGCACCCCGAGTGGAGTCAGGATCCGCGCACCATTGGCTGCGGTGCCGTTCAACCATTTATTGAGGTTGGCGAATAAAACGGCAACAGGATTAAGGTCAAGAGCCAGGACTTGGGCGACGCCCGTCTTGAGCAGAAGCAGCAGACTGATCCAGCCAGAACCGGTACCGAGCTCGACCACTTTTTTGCCGTAGAAAATCTCAGGCTGTTTGATCAAACCCTCGGCAAAAGTTCTTCCCCAGTATTCGGGAGAAAAAACTGCTGGATGCAAGAGCAGCCTGATCGTTTTGTCAGCCTGAGGAATATGCACTGATTTGCAAGACACTACCTTGCCCGGCTCGGCTTCGGCACGCGCGGCTAATTCATGCAGAGAGGAAACAGCCGATTTATTGGTGGCCGGATCTTCGAGAGCGGCCAGTAATTCTCGCAAAAATTCTAAAGCGGGCTTCTCTTCATTCTTCTCCTGCTTAGACAAAATTTTGCTCATCGGAAGACTTTATTTCTTCTCAGGCGAAGCTGGTTTTGTGGCTGCCGTCTTAACGCCTTTAGAGGTTTTAACCTCGGTGACTTTAGCATCGGTGGCTCTAGCATCGGTGACTTTAGCATCGGTGACTTTACCATCGCCGATTTTCGTATCGTTGACTGCCGGAATATTGACGAGCAGCCCCGGACGCGGATTGATAGGCTGCGCTCCGATCACGAGATCGTTGCCTTTCCAGCTGCTTTTAAGAACCGGAGTCTGCAAAACGCCACGCTCGCGCAATACCTCTTCCTGCACTTTGTCTTTCATGTATTGAAAGGCATCTTCCAAAGTTGTTTTGTCACCTTTATTAGCCAGACCATCCATCAAATATTTGGTGAAGACGCTGTTTTCGTCGCGCTTCGATTCCCAGGAAACTTGATTGGGTGCGCTCGAGGAAATCACCAATTGCCCAGTGCCCATGGCGATTTCATCGGCATTGACATTGCCGCCGCGGGACAAGCCTTTGGCATCGGCTGATACCGCTCCGCTGTGACAAGCATCTAAGATCATCACGACTCGATCGGCATGAACTCTGGCTTTGATCATGCGCGTCATGTCTTGCATCGGCAAACCGGACGCGTAGAGATTGTCAGGGTCGGAATCATAGGCGAGCAAATAATTGACACCGCTCACGTCCATGTCTGACGAGCTGCCGTGACTGGAAATATAAATCAGGACAAGGTCATCAGGATTGGCTACACGCGGCAGCCATTTGTCCCCCAACAAAGAAAGAATATTGGCGCGGGTGGCATCTTGATTGACCAGAAGCTTGACATGATCTTTGGAAAAATTGCCTTTGGTCGTCAAAAATTTGTAGAAATCTTTTGCATCCTTCGACGGATAGTGCAGATTGAGATCGTGATTTTCAAACTCGCTGATGCCGATGATCAACGCCCATTTATCCTTTACTGGACGATTGACATTGCCACCACTAGCGGTTTCGGTATTATTTGAAGCGGCTTCAGCTTTAGCGACAGGAGCGACGACTGCCACTGCTGGAGTGACGGCAGTTGGCGTAGACGCAGTGATCGTTGCTTTCTTGGTTTTATTCTGCTTCTTGGCTTCCGCTAACTCCCGTTCGACCCGTTCACGTTCCTGCCGTTCATGTTCTAATTTGGCAGTCAGTTCTTGCGCTTGCTGCTGCGCTTGCGAAGACTGCTGCATTGCCAGTTTTTCGCGGGCTTCGGTTTCATTTTTTGCTTTTTTCTCGGCTTCGCGATGTTGCTTGAGCAATGCCGCTTCGTAAGCTCTGTCTTCAGGCTTCATGCTGCGAGTCGGCACGACTGCAGTCCTAGCCGGCGCGGCACTGGCAAGCTTATCGGCGTTCGCCTTATCTTGATCGGCTTTGGCTTGATCGTCTGCTTGCTTTTGAGCGAGCTGCGACTTGGCAGCTTCTTTGCTGCAGAAGTCTCGATTCGTCTTGGCCTCCTGGTTATACGGATCGAGCTTGAGCGCAGAATCGAAGTCGGCGAGCGCCAGATCGAGTTTGTGCTGGTTAGAATAGAGCAAACCGCGAGCAATATAAAAAGCCGGCACACCGCTAGAGAGACCAATCGCCGAACTAAAATCGTCAAGCGCTCTGTCTGATTGTTTCATCGCTTCTAAGCACAGAGCCCGCCAGTAATAAGCTTCGGCCGAATTGGGGTTGGCCGCTATCGCATCCGAAAATGGTCTGACTGCTTCGTCGAACTGGCCTGACTGATAGAGATTCTTACCGCGTTGAAGAAGGGCGCGATCGTTCTCCAACCAGCCGCCTGCATAGACAGGAGATTGCAGCAACAACACGGCACCGAGTATGAGCGATTTGCGCCAACTGGGCATACCAAACCTGCCTGCGGAACTGAAGACGTATTTATGATATCGCATACCCACCTGCCTCACCCTGTTGCTCCTACCCCTAACAGCAATAGATTAGGAGGGCGGACACACGAAAGCACGGTCATTGACCGTGCTCATGTTTGGGCTGCTTGCCAAAGTTGTTCGCTTGGGGATGATTATTCGGGATGGTGACCGCCGTGCCAGTGATGATGCATGCCACCCATCGCTGCGTGCTTAATCATTTCATCATGCAATGCTTTGCGCTGGTCCGAAGTCAAAACTCCGGCACAAGCGATCATTTTATCGGTCTTGGATTTCTCGAGATCCGAGCGGATGGAATTAATTCGGGCTGCGATATCTGCCGATTTTTTCGGGTCGAAATCTGCTGCCATCAGTGAATCATGCAGCTGGCGATGCAATTGATGCAGTTGAACCATTTTCGGTCCATTGGCATCCCATGCCTGATTCTTGAGACTATAAAGTCGTTCGTACTGGTCGGTGGTCAGAGCGAGAGGTCCTTCCAGCACTCCGTAGGGACCATGATGACCTTTGTGCCATTCATGATGGGCTGGTCCGCCCATCGGCCCGCCCATAGGTCCGCCTGCACCTACGGCAGGATCGGCGACATCGAGCACAGGTCCGCCGGGAGTTGCCGCCAAGACACTTTCTGCCGATGGCAACGTGGCCAGTAATCCGTCCATTTCGGTATTGCCGGTCAGCGAATCGTCAGCTGCCATCTCCGGCGAGAAATTTACCTCCTGCGCCTGCGCGGGCATTGACAGGAACATTGAAGAGACCGCGCAAATAATAAGAGTCGCTGATCTTAGATTCTTCATCTTAAATTCTCCAGAAAAAAGTGTTGGTGTTAATGGCTCTCGGTGGGGTTCAAAATAAACAACGTAGTCAGACACGAAAAAGTTCAATTATTTGCGAAAAAAACTTGGGGGAAAAGATTAAAAATTGCGCCAAGTTCAATTACCGCGGATTCTATGCGCCTTGAGCTAACATTTTCAGGCTCGAGACTCAACACCTGGTGAGAGACGGTGACTTCAGTAGATTCTGACCTGATTGATTCGCCCGCAAAATTGCCCCAACCGCCGGCAGGCAACTACCGCTGGGTCGTCGTCAGCATGGCCTTCGTCATTACCTTGATTAACTATCTTGATCGCACTGCCATTTCCTTTGCCAAGGGTCCAATGGGCCTAAGCGACCAGGATTTCGGCTTTATTGCCGGGGCGTTCGGCTTCGGCTACATGTTTATGACACTCGGCGGCGGCATTCTCGTTGATAAATTCGGACCCAGACGGGTGTGGTCGGCAGCGGCCCTGAGCTGGTCGGTGATCACGGCCAGTCTGGGACTGATTACCGGTTTCGCACCTTTCGTCGCCATGCGCATCACACTAGGATTAGCAGAGGGACCGCACTTCCCTTCACTCAATCGGGTGGTGGCCGACTGGTTGCCAACCTCGGAACGCGCCCGGGCGACGGCCATCGGTTTGACCGCCGTCTCTTTTGCCTCAGTGATCGGAGCGCCTCTGATCTCGCAGTTAATAATTGGGCTCGGCTGGCGCATGATGTTTGCAGTGCTGGGCAGCCTGGGCATTGTTTGGGCGATCACCTGGATCATCATATTCCGGGATTTTCCCGAGCAAAGTAAATTTGTTTCTGATACCGAGCTGAAGATTATTCACGCCGGTGTCAATGTAGACAGGACCCTGTCCCACGAAAATCTGCGCAAACGTGGAACGCAAAATGGCACAAGCACGTGGAAATATCTGCTCACGGACCCATCTCTCGTCTCTTGCTACTATTCATTTTTTGCTTTCGGTTATCTTCTATTCTTTTCGATCAATTGGTTGCCCAATTTCCTCGAGCACACCTATAAAGTGCAATTGAGAGAGCAAGGAATCTATTTGATCGCCCCCTGGTTGACCGCTTCGATACTCGTTTCGTTCGGCGGTTGGTTATCGGATCGGATCTGGAATAAAACCAAAAGCATTCGCAAAGCCCGCACACACATGATCTGGATCTGCCAGCTGCTTTCTGCAATTTGTCTGACGCCTTTGTTATTCGAGCCACCACTGACGGTGGCTTTGTGCATGCTCTGTTTAGGTGTAGGGATCGGGTTGATGGCCAACTCAGCATATTACACAGTAATTTGCGACCTGGCTAAAGACAAAGCCGGTACAGCCCTGGGACTCATGACCTCCTGCTCAGCATTGG
>CAJCHQ010000937.1 GCA_903970295.1 Bryobacterales bacterium | reverse complement strand
GTAGTGGCACAAACTGCGATGCTGGAGGGTTCTGCTCCAGAGACTGCTGCCCCATCATCACCATCATTGTCTGCCGCTACCAACTCAGTTCAATTGCAAACGCAAAAACCGCAGTACGATTACCAACCTTCTTATCCCGGTGGAAACGCGGCTCTCCCACAAGTAAGCCCGGCGTCCCAACAACAACCCTACACCAGCCCCCGTTACTCACAATCTGGAAATGTTAGTAGTATCGCCCCCGGTGCTGTGCACCACGTGGCGCCTGCTGCCCCCTACCGGCGGCCAATCACAGTTGTGCGTGCCCAGCCAGCGCTATCGCACACGCAGACAGCGCAGGTGCACACTCAACCGGCGCAAGTGAGGACCGTATACGTTAAAGACAATCGCACATTTTGGCAAAAACATCCGATGGTTAAAGGTGCCACCATTGGTGCAGGCGTCGGCGCCGGAGCTGGTGCGCTGACCGGCTTAGTCACAGGGCAGGGCGTGTTGCGCGGTGCGGTGATAGGCTCTACTGCTGGTGCTGGTGTCGGTGTGATTCGAACTAGCAAAATCATGAAACGGCACCCGATTGCCAGAGATGTTGCCACTGGCGCTGTTAGTGGACTGGGGCTCGGCTGGGCCGGCAGTCGCTGGCCACACACGGTTGCTGCGACCACAGGCGTCGGTGCAGCGATTGGTCTGGGCGCCGGTTTGTTGACGCATTTGAGGTAACCGATGAAAAGGCTCGGGTATGCCGCAATGTTTTTGCTCTCGGCGGCTTGTCTGGTTTCATGCGGCGCTCGGGTCGATTCGTTTAGCTTGCGGGGTCAATCCCGTGCCGCATATTTAAGCGGAAACTATCCACAGGCTGAATCGCTCCTGACCCAGGCGTTGGCGATGGACGAGAAAGAATTTGGCAAAGATGACCCGCGCATCGTCGAGAATCTGACTGAACTTGGCAAGATTTACTCCAAGGAAGGACGAGTTGCAAATGCCGTGCAGTCCTTCGATCGTGCAGTCAAAATTCGTGAGACGCAAATCCGCCCTGGGCTGCTTGCTCTATCCGAAAGCTTGGACGGACTTGGCAACGCGTATTTGGCAGCCGGCAAAAACGATCAAGCCGACTCTCTCTTGCGCCAATCATTGCAACTGCGCGAGGAAAATTTGCCGGCACTGAGCCCATCGATAGCAGAAAGCGACAATAGTCTGGCGCCTATTTATTACCGGGCTGGAGATTATGGCCAAGCCGAGTCGCTCTATGGACATGCGATTTCTATCTACGAACAATCTGGCGGCGACAAATTGAAACTCGATAATTGCCGCAACAACCTCGCCTCTTTGTATGTTGCTGAAGGGAAAAATGCTCAAGCCGAACCGCTTCTGAAGGCTGTTCTAGCCGATTACGAAAATGCCTACGGACCGAATCATCCAGAAGTGGCCGTGGTTCTGAATAACTTAGCCGAACTCACTCGTCGCGAGAAACAATATAATCAAGCGGAGGCATATTGCCGCCGGGCACTTTCGATATACGAGAGCAATTCCGATCTCGTCAACAGTCCTTACTATGCCACGGTTCTCAATAATCTCGCGTTAGTGTATGACGCCCAGTATCATGCCGCCGACGCCGAGGCTCTTTATAAGCGAGCGATTGCCGTTTTAGAAGCAAACTTCGACCAGGCGAGGTTGACAAACGTCCTGAGCAACTATTGTTGTTTGTTGCATAAAACCAGGCGTGATGCCGATGCGCAAAAGATCGAGATGCGAATTCAGCAGTTAGTGGCGATGCGATAAAGCAGACGCTCATCCGGCAATCCTATATAATGACGTCCTCGCCAGCTGACGCGCTGGCGTTATCAGGAATCATTCAATTCTCTTTGCTTGCTGCCGCTGTTGTAAAGGATTAGTTCCTCGTGAAGTCTAACGTCGTCTATATCGTCGCCGGAATTGCCGCGCTTTCAGGACTTTTGTTCGGTTACGATACTGGTGTCATATCCGGTGCGCTGATTTTCATCAAAAAACAATTTGTCCTGAGCCCGGAAGGAGAAGGGTTAGTCGTCAGTGGTGTTCTATTTGGTGCCACGTTCAGTTCGATGGTGAGCGGACGGCTGACGGATCACTTCGGGCGAAAAAAAGTAATTCTCGCCACTGCGATGTTATTTGCAGTGGGATCGATTGTCACGGCATTTGCTCCGTCTGTGCCTTTGCTTGTCGCGGGGCGGGTGGTTT
>CAJCHQ010000936.1 GCA_903970295.1 Bryobacterales bacterium | reverse complement strand
CCTTCCTGCCCTTCGAAGGCAAGACGATGATCGAGCATGTTCTGGGCATCGTCAGCGATCTGTTCAACGAAGTTTTGCTGGTCGCCAACGAACCCGATCTCTTCGAAAATGTCGATGTAGACGTGGTCAAGGATATTCTTCCTTATCGCGGACCGCTCGGTGGAATTCTGTCGGGATTGTTAGTTTCCAGTAATCCGCATGCGTTTGTCATTGCTTGTGATATGCCGCTTGTCCCCAGAAGGTTGGTGCGTGATATTGCCTCCCGTCGCCACGGTAATGATGTCGTCGTTCTTTCCCATCTGCAAGGTGTGGAGCCTCTCTTGGGTATCTATTCCAAAAACTGCATTCGGCAACTGGAAGAATCTCTGTTTGCCGGAAATCTTAGTGTGCAGGATTTCCTGAGCGGCTTAAAAGCTCAGACATATTTTTATGACCGCACCGAAGACGACGGGTTGCCGCCGTTCTTCAATATCAACACACCCCAGGACTACTCACGTGTGATTACCGGTGTCCAGCCAGAAGTCCGCAGGCTGGCTGCAAGAGTGATTTAGCCGCTGATTTCTCATGAGAGATCTAGCCGCCGATTTGAGGGAGCCGTTGCCAGGGCTATGATAGCCTTAGAGTTTGATTGGGAATCCCGACCCTCTATCTAGCAGAAAGGTTTCGCATGACGACCAACAAGATCGTGGCTTTGATCTTTTACACTGCTGCTTTTTATGACTTCATGGCCGGAGTTCTTTTCTTGTTCGCCGGCCCAGCCATTTTTCAATTGGTGAAAGTCGCTCCGCCGAGTCACTGGGGATATATCGAGTTTCCCTCTCTGGTGCTCATGATCTTCGGCGTGATGTTCTGGCAAATCGCGCAAAAGCCCGACCAGAATCGCAATCTCATTCCATACGGCATCATGATCAAATGCTCGTATGCCGGTGTCGTCATCTGGCATTGGGTTTTTAACTCACTGCCCGAGATTTGGCGACCATTTGCTGTCATCGACGTGATTTTTTTGCTGGCCTTTTTGTGGGCGATGAACGCTCTCGCTCGCGCCAACAAGCCGATTCAAACCTATTGAGTAATAGGAGCGATCAAGGCTTTGACAAAAGCGAGGGCTTGACGCTTCTGCTCGTCATCATACTGCCAACGCAAAAGGAACGCCCGATAGTCGTTATCTTCGGGGCTGTTTCCAGACTCGCCCAAAGAGTCTTCGAGTGCTGACTGCATCTTTAGCAGGTTCGGACCGGCAACGTTCTGAGCGAGTTGGCGCAATAAACTTTGTGTGCGTGTGATCACCTGCAGTGACCCTTTTGCCGCTTCCAGATCGTGATTGCGTTCGTGCACGATTTTCATCGTTGTCGCCATAACAATGTTCTTGGTGAGCAGATCGCCGACTATCTCTTTGTGCTCAGTCAGCGCCAGAAGGAGAAACTGTGGTGCGTCTTCAGCGAGGGCAGTTTCTCCTGTCAGCAATGTGACAAAGAAACCTCGAGCGCCGGCCATGGTGGCGATCAAAGTCTCGATCTCTGTGCGAGCTTTTTCGTCACTAATCGATTTGGTTGAGATTTGCTGCAACAGCTGATCTGTCGTTGCCATAGATTGCTCGAACGTCGGCGTTGACACTTAACGAATCCTCTCCAATCTTTTAGTCGTCTGCTCGCCGTTTTCTTCTAGCAGCGCCGAGTCGGCCCCTATCGTAACGACTTCGACCGATTCGAAGTGCTCACCGGCGCCTAACATCAATGAACGGGGCCATTTGTTCTGCCGTCTGGTGCCCACGTCCGTGATCGAGAAGATCGCTTTTTGTCCGATGATTCCAGTCAGCTTCAGTTTGTTCACGATCGACGGTCTCTCCGGAGGTACGGGTAGTTCGGAAACTGGCAGATCTTCTGCTCGTCCGGCGCTTGTTGGCGGTGGCGGCACTTGTAAGGGCAAACCATCAGGAGGCGGCGGCACCAAAGTTTTATTCGATGCCGGGCCGGTCGTGGCTTTGGCTTTGGTATCGCGAACGGTGGCAGGACCGCCTGAGGGAAACGGTTTGAAACCCTCGACGGGGCCAAGAGGATCGGTCCTTCCTGCATTGGCTCTGGCGTGCTGGATCGCCTCTGCTCGTGTCGTCGCTGGCCACAGGCTAGCCTGAGCACTTATGGGAGGGACCCGGTTGGTGCTGGTGGCCGACGCGTTGCCGGCGGACGGCTGATTTTGGGCAGCGACCACAACAGTCGTTACGACGAGCAAGTTTCCGATCATGGCCAAAATAAGCAAGTTGCCGATCACTGCCGAAATTAGCGAGTTGCCGATCACTGCCGAAACTAGCGAGTTGCCGATCACTGTTGAAACTAGCGAGTTGCCGATCACTGTTGAGATGACTAAACCGCGCACGCTCGACCTCATGGCAAATAGTATATCGTCATTACGAACGACATCACTGGCTGGTTGATCTTTAGCCGGTTGGCTTTTTCTGAGGCTTGCGCCCTGACCTCACTATCGGAAGAAGGCAATGCGATAGAAACATTATTGATCCCGATCACGCGTTGGTAATTTTCCAGCTTGCCCATTAGTCGAATCAAATTGTCATAGGAACCGGTCACAAATACTTGTTTGGGCAGATTTTTCAAAGAAGTCTGATCGGTTGTGTCTATTTTGATTGGTGGAACCACGCCAGGTTTGGGCAGCGCCTTGGTGTCCGCTGCAGCTGACACAGCCGCCTCCTTGGCTCGTTGCTCGTTCGCTGTTTTAATTTGGTTGACCGCGTCGGAACCCAGATTCTCGACGCCGATCAAATCCAGGTTGCAAGTTTTACACAGTTTTTCCAGGTCGAGTACGAGCAAATCCAGCTCGGGATTTTTCGGCACAGCGCCTCGCAAAGATTGAATTTGCGCTTCAAGTTTATCGTGGTCCGATTGAGCGTGCGTCCGGTCATCAAGCTTCTTCAGCAGGGTTGCGTTTTCTTTGATTGAATCGCTGACGTCTTTGGCTTTCAACTGCACTTCACAAAATGCCGGATAGACTTGAGTGGCAACAACTGTCAAACCCAGGACCACCATAGCGACACAGAGAAGTATTTTGTAGCTGTTGCGCATTGCTCTTCCTATGGTTGATCCGGCATTGATTCGAGTCTGAGTCCTAGTGTCTTGCCTATCGCTGGCAGCATTTTCTTCGAGGCATCGGTGACGCTCGTTATCGGATTTGGCATCGCAGGCGGTGCGACAGTCAGGATCGGGCTGTCGCTAGCTTCCAGTTTGGCCAGGACTATGAAGTTCACAACCTCAGGATCTTTCTCGGAGCGCGTTGCTGATTCTACGGTGCACTCACTGAAATTGTCTGATTCGTTGAGATTGACTGTCAGCTCCGAAATCGCCGCAAAATCAGTGCTTTGCCCCACTATCTTGAGAGAATCTTGATCGAAAACAATCGCTTCGATGTGCAAAGAATTTGGCGTTTTGTTGCGGATCTCATCGAGTATTGTCGACCAATGCTGATATTTTTTAACGATACGATCGAGAATTTTTTTCTTGGTCGAAAGAGTGTCGTTGTTCTTTTTGAGCAAATTGAGTTCGGTAAGTTTCTGGCGATTGCTCGCGATTTCGGCGTTTACGCGCGCGAGTTCCTTAGCCTGACGAGGCATTTCGAACTGCTCGATGAAACCCCAGGCGGCTAAACTCAAGGCGAGGATCGCGGCAGAAGTCAAAAGCGCTGGTTTGAACCAGGGGGCGGGTCTTTGATCCGCCGGCATCAGCATAGTTTTGCGTTCGTCGTAGAGGACCGGCAAACGTCCTTCTTTATTTAAGTCGAGATCGACGGTGAAAGACGGATTCCAGCTGGGTTCAATCGAACAACCGACGAGTGCTGCCAGAATCGGTCGCATGCTGTCGACGATCAAGTCTGGCTCGAAAACAATATCGCGCATGGGATCGGCGACAAGCGCGCGAATACCCATACGGTTGGAAATATACTGATCCAAATTTTGGATCATACAACCCGGACCGCTGAGCAAGATTTGATCGATTTTGACATCTCCCACTTGCGACTTGTAGAAGTCCAGTGATCGCACAAGCTCGTCTGCGATGTCACTAAATATGGTGCGCGCTACTTGCCCTGCTTGTCCGAGCCGCAGGTCGTCTGTCGGCGCTCCGAAGAGGATGATTTCCGGCAGCAGGTCTTGCGCCTCATTGAAATGTATTTGCAGGCTGCGTGACACAGCCTCAGTTAGAGAATCGAGACCGACCATAATTGATCTGCCGAAAAGTGGCATGGCGCTGCGCACGATATTAATGTCGGTGGCGTCATGTCGAATATTAACGACCATCGAAAGGTGTCCTGCCGCGCCCATGTAGCCGGCGTTGGCTAAGCTGCGCACGACCGCCAACGATGAGATGTCGACTCTTCCGAGTTTGACGCCGGCACTGTCAGCCATGCGCCAATAGCTTTCGATGATTGAACGTTGAATCGCCGCCAGAATAATATCGATGCGCCTGACACCATCAGCATCGGTTCGCTCGGTTGCCGGCATTTGCGCCCAATCGAGATTGGCATCTTCGATCGGGAAAGGCACATGGTTGGTCGCCTCCTGAGTAACCACATCGGCTAGCTCTTCCGGTGGCATGCCTATAGGCACAGGCATCAGTCGGATAACCACAGCCTGCGCCGGTACAGCAACATTGATTAAAGGCGCCGGACCAGACGGCTGCACATTAGAATTAATGAGCAGGTCACGGACAACCGATCCGATCACTTCGGGGTCGGCGATGATGCCTTCTCTAATGGCGTTTCCCGGAGTCGGAGCACAGGAGAATCTCTCCACCTCGATGCCCGCCCGCGTTTTCTCGAGCTGAATCAAAGTCATGCTGTCGCTGTTGATATCTAGCCCCAAAATTGGTGCTTTCTTCTTGCCAAAACTAAACACAGCCTGGGTCCTTCAGTGAGTGGAATTGAACAGCATGTATGAAGACGGCTCCCACTTAAGGTTCATTATATCGAGGTTAGGATCGACTGACGGAAAGAAGTTTGCTGCCTCCGTGCTGATACCAGATGCGGCAGATTCAGCGCATCCCCCCACTCGACGTCACGACATTATTCCAGAAGATTGAGGCGGTGGCGGCCACTGCCAGGGCCGGACCGAATGGGAATGGTTTAGAGTACTTTCGGCCCGTGGCAATGATGCCCAGCAGTGAACCAAAGAATATAGCCAGGGCGGCAATGATCAATGGTTGGCTCGGGTCATAGATGAACTGAGTGCCTCCTGACGCGTACAATCTGCCTAAAGATATCCAGACGCCTTCGAATAGAAGCAAGAGAATTCCGCACCATAACGCGATTTTTTTTAAGGCGGAGTTGAGGCTGCCGTGCAGGTGCATTTCATGGAGAAGATAGCCTGCGCCCATGCAGGTGCCGAGCAAAAAACCTCCCAGCAATGTGAATCCGAGTCCGCTCAGTCCCAACCATGCGGCAATCACAGCCGCGAGCACGGCATCGCCCCCGCCCATCACCTCGAAGTCTTCATCCGATTCGTCGTCCAGGTCTTGATTGGGCTCTTCGCCGTTCACATTGAAAGTTTGATCGATGAAGGGATCAAACTCCAGATCCGAACTACTGTCGCCATTCTTTTTTGTCTCCGTTTGTTGGCGCAGCCGACTGGAAAATTTGATCGGTCCGCTCCCACTGATTAGGAGCGAATCGATTTCGCGACTGTCAATCGGCGCCACGACTGGATCTTGTTCAGGGACGACTGTCGCAGCGATATCTGTATCGGTCACAGGCGCGACATTTGCATCGGTCAGAGGGGTGCAGTGATTGGACTTTTGTGGTGAGGAAATTTGAGCTGTTGCAAGGGTGGCAGCAGCTGATCTTTTGCCCTTCTTGCTTAGTTGGTTTTGTTCTGCAATCTCATTCGCCGGCCGAAACATCATCTGCCACCAGGGCTCGGATTCGACACTTTGGTGCCCGGCTTGCTGCGGTTCTTCTTGCTCGGTTTCTTCTTCTAGGCCCTCCTCAGCCCCGTCTGCTTCTTTGTGAGACCAGCGGTAGAGAATCAATCCGTAGAATGCCAGGAAATCGAAAACTATGTAACTAATACCAACGCCGGCGAGGCAATTCATTAGTCCGTCAGGGCGAGTGAAGGCACTATATGAGATACCAAGTAGCATGGACGGGTAAGTGATTTCGTGCGGTAAGAGTTTTTCGCGAAAGTCTGTAATGCAAAGAACGATCAGGATGCTGACGAAGACCACCATCGCCCAGCCCTGGAAGCTGAAAGCGCTTGGATTCAAAACTCCAGGGTGGTAGGGAACGCCAAAATCGAGGCCGAAACTTTGCAGTACGACCACGAACATAATTCCAGTGACAAGTTCGACAAAAGGGTATTGCCAGGAAATTCTTTGTTTGCAGTAGCGGCAACGTCCTTTCAGCAGCATGTAAGAAGCGATCGGAATTAGGTCGAAAATGCCCAGTCGCTTGTCGCAATGCATGCAACTTGATGGTGGCCAGATCACATTTCTTTCGGCCAACGTGCGCAAGGCAAGCACGTTCAAGAAGCTGCCGACCGAAACCCCCAAAGCAAATTCCCAGATGGCATCTTTCCAGCTGAAGAAGGTGACGAGGTGTCCGATGGGGGTAGTAGGATCGGCAGTCATACTCTTATATTTCCCGCCGCTCCGTGACTATGGACGCCAGCACTAAAAGAATTAGAACATAAGCGATGACGTAACAACTCAAATATGAGATCACCTCGTGGCCTGACTGATTGCCGTACTGATTGCCGTACATGAGCAAGTTGCGGACACGTGTCAGGCTGGCAAGATCGGGCAAGAGCCAGTAGATGAAATTCATCAACGCTGCCAAATTCTGATTCTGAGACAGGCGCCCTAATTCACGTAACGAGTCGCCAAAATGACCGATCAACCAGAGACTGAGCGTGAACAAAACGCTCATAATCGGATTGGCGAAGGTGGAAAAAAACGTTGCCAGGGCAATCACGAAGACCAATTCCAGATAAACGAGTGCCAGTGGAGCAGACAGTCGCCCAAGCTCGAACGCAAAAGGATGATTGTTGGTCAGGGCCAGGACGCCGCCCATGAACAAGCCCATAGCCAGAACCATGACGCCAACCGCGAAGGAAAGTCCGAGGTATTTGCCGAGGATGAATTGCCAGCCAGTAACCGGTTTGGTGAAAATTATGTAAACCGTGCGTTTGTCCAATTCTTTGAAAACCAGGTTGGCTCCAGCAAAAATGGCAATGACGCCACCCACGAAACTGATCGATGCTAGTCCGAAATCGCGGAGCACTCTTTCGTCTTGCCCGACCGAGAGGCTGCCCAGAAGAATGGCGAGAAGCATGACGAGAACGATGAAAACGAGGAACGAATAGAGAATCTTATCCCGCACGGTTTCGCGGAAGGTGTTGAGAGCGATTGCATAGATCTTGCCTAACTGAGTCAACGGATTTCTCCCTAATCCATGAGCAGTCTTTTGATCACGATTGCTTGCCGTCCTCACCGATTGCCTGCAGGAAGTAATCTTCCAGGTCTTTGTAGTTGCCGGTATCAGATATACTCTCGACTTTCCGCTCGGCGATCAATCTGCCTTTGTGCAACACACCTACTCTATCGCAGACCTCATTTACATCCGGAAGCAGATGCGAATTGAAGAAAATCGTCCGTCCCTTTGCTTTGAGCTCGTGCAGAATCTGGCGGACGTCGCGGCGGCCGATGATGTCGAGGCCGGACATCGGTTCGTCCCAGAAAATTATCTCGGGGTCGTTGAGCAGCGATTGGGCAATGCCAATTCGCTGCAACATACCTTTGGAATATTTGCGCATCGGCACGTCCGCCGCTTCGACCATTTTCACTTGCTTAAGCAAAGCATGAATGCGTTCTCGCCTTTCAGCTGAGACTAAGCCGAAAAGCGAGCCGACAAAATCCAGGCACTCTCGACCGGTCAAATGCGAGTAGAAATAAGGATTCTCTGGTAAGAAGCCGATTTTGCCGAGCACACTTTTGTCACCGGCTGGTGCACCAAGGACGGTGACTTTGCCCGTAGTTGGACGAAGCAATCCGAGCAGTAATTTCAGAGTCGTCGTTTTGCCAGCACCATTCAGCCCAAGCAGACCGTAGGTTTCTTTGGGGTTGACCTTCAGATTGACAGAATCAAGAATACGCGTGCGCTTGCGCAAGAACTGACTGGCGATGTCCTTAGTCAGCTCGGCAGTCTCGATAGCAGCACCGATCATGCGCCGCCTTTCTGACCGCCTGTTTTCTTACTCTGGGTGATGATCTTATGGAGTTCGGCAGTGGCTGCTCGCAAGCGGCGCGACACCTGCATCTGCGATATGCCGAGCCGGCGGGCCACTTCGGTTTGACTCAGATCCTCGTAAAAGGTGAGCTGAACTACTTCGCGCAAACCATCGCGCAATTGCTTGATGGCTTCAGCCAGCATGAATCGATCTTCCTTGGCCAATTGGTTGCTTTGATATCGACCATCGACGAGCGTGTCGATCAGAGATTGTTCACTGCCGGCATCGTTAGAAAGAGCTTGATCTAATGATATTAAAGTGCGGCGACGATCGACTTCATAAGCCTCATTTACTCGGCTCACGGGGATTTCTAGCTCGTGCGCGATTTCAGAGTCGCTTGGTTCACGGCCCAAGCGGGCTGTGAGTGCCTGGACAAGACGATTGATGCGGAACGACAACTCTTGCAATTCACGCGGCGCCCTGATCATCGCCGTCTTGTCTCTCAAGTAATGGCGAATTTCACCGGTAATCAAGTGTGTGGCGTAAGTCTGAAACTTGGCGCCAGCATCCGGCTTGAATTGATCGACAGCCTTAATCAGCCCGATCGAACCGACTTGAATTAAGTCTTCGACGGGGTCGGTCGATCGTCGAGCCAGACCGTACGCAATTCTTTTCACCAGTGGTAAAGACGCCTGAATGATGGCGTCTCTCAAGGACGGATCACGAGAATCCGAATAAACAGAAAGCCAGTGATGAATCTGGTCCTGTCCTTTGCCTATTTCTACTTTCGGACCATTATTGCCGGGTCCGACTTCGGTCTGTTTTGCCTGCAAGCTCTTGCTCACTACCCAGATCTCACTACCCTTAATCATATTGTAGAACCTTAATGATGATTGTAAACGAAAAATCTACCGACGCGCGCAATTAAGGGGACAAAGTTCGCAAGTCCACGGGGACGCTACGGTTGTAATGATATCCAACGCCTGTTAATTAAAGCAGAAAGTTTCGGCATCTGATGTCGGCGCAATCGGCAGAGGTTGGGTATTTCAGTCTTGGGTCGGGAGACAAAAGGCGTGGCTGGGACTCGTAACTCATGCTGGTGGGTTTATTACCAAGATTAAAAGTGGGGGCAGGTTTGTTACAAAGTCTCCCCTGAATTTAGACGGCTTTGTCGACTGTGCGCGAGACCGGATTGTCAGAAATTCAGAAATTCATCTGACGGATGACTTTGGGAATCACTTCCATTTTGGGGGCGTACCGATATCGGTACGCCCCTGGTTCAATACGATTCAGCTTTTGGCGTGACATTTTTCGTGAATATCTGACAATGGTGCTCAGCCTGCCTTCCCTGATTAATCAAGGTCTTGGCAATGCCGAAAGTGGCACCCAATTCCCGTGGTCGAGCAGAGCGTATGAAATTCATGTTCTTGGTTAGTGATGGGATGATCCGGGGTAAGCCTGGAGTCGGCCATTGACCAACGGTTCTCGCCAGACTTGTCGCAGGCAGGGAAGGCGAAGGCGTTATAACAGTTTAGTTAGCGCGCCGTAGCAGCGTCTCTGAATTGTGTCGAGCGCATTAAATCGTCCCTAATGCAATTGATTGATGACCGTGAAAATTGGCAGGTACATCCCGACGA
>CAJCHQ010000935.1 GCA_903970295.1 Bryobacterales bacterium | reverse complement strand
GTTCGAGCGAGCCGGTCATGTTTGAAATGGCTGGCGTCGGCGAAAAAGAAGCCGTACATGCATTAGATCTCGCCGCTCAAAAGTTGCCGATCAAATGCCGTGTCATTGCCCGCCATGCAGGAGGTCAATAACGATGAAGGTGCGTGAAATTAGAGATTTGGCCCATGAAGAGCTGAAGACTCGCATCGACGATACCCGTAAGAATATTGTCGAATTGCGTTTCTCGCTCGCCATGAGAAAGCTCGAAAGTCCAGCCAAATTGCGGGCTGCTCGCAAGCACTTGGCTCAGCTTTTGACGATTCAACATGAAAACACCAAAGGCAAAGAAGCAGCCGCCGTCCCTGCCCAAGCTGAAGCCAAGCCAATAGCCAAGAAAGCGGCCAAAGCAGCTCCTGCCAAAGCGAAAGCGGTCAAAGCCGAAAAACCGGTCAAAGCTGCCAAAGCCAAAGAGTCCAAAGAAAAGCAAAGCTAAGCCCTCAGGTTTAGCCCTGCATGCAGGCGAGAGTCGAGACAACGAGAGTCCAGACAACGAGAGTCCAGAAAAAAGGATCGAAGTAAAATGCCCAGGAAGGAATTAGTCGGAAAGGTAGTCTCCAACAAAATGGAGAAGACGGTTGTCGTAGCAGTGGAAAACTATGCTCCGCACCCCAAGTACGAGAAGCAAATCGCCAGAACGAACAAGTTCAAAGCGCATGACGAGCAGAACTCTTGCAAAATAGGCGATCGCGTACGCATTCGTGAATGCCGTCCATTGTCACGTGAAAAGCGCTGGCTGGTCGTCGACATCACCGGTTCGTCCAATACATCTAACGTCCTCGAGGATTCCAACGCATGATTCAGCAAGAAACACGATTAGTCTGCGCCGACAACACTGGCGCCAGAGAACTTCTGTGTATCCGAGTCATGGGTGGCTCGAATCGCAAATACGCTTCGGTCGGTGATGTGATCGTCGCTACCGTTAAAGATGCTCTGCCTAACATGCCCGTGAAAAAATCCGAAGTCGTGAAAGCAGTTATTGTCCGTGTGCGCAACAACGTGCGTCGCGCTGATGGCTCGACGATCCGCTTCGACGACAATGCGGCTGTGATTATTCAAAAAGACAACAATCCCAAGGGCACACGCGTATTTGGCCCAATCGCTCGTGAGTTGCGCGACAAGAATTTCACCAAAATTCTCTCTCTGGCGCCGGAGGTGCTCTAAATGCATAAGAGTCAAATTCAGACTAAGCGAAAAGTCACTTTCACTAAGTCACCGATCAAGCAGAAAATCAAATTCGGCGGCAACATTGTCGTTTCGGAAGCCTTCGTCAAACCCAAAGCCACCAATCTGGTGCCCAAGGTGCATGTCAAGAAAGGCGACCTGGTCATGGTCATCTCCGGCTCCAAGGAGTTGGGCAAAGGCAAGACCGGTAAAGTCCTCGCCGTATTTCCCAAAGAAGGCAAAGTCACTGTCGAAGGCATCAATGTGCAAACCAAGCACAGCAAGCAGCGCACGCCGATGGCTAAAGGAGGAGTCGTGAAAAAAGAAGCGCCTATTTTCGCTTCCAAAGTCATGCTCTATAGCCAGAAGTCGAAGAAGGCAGTGCGCGCCGAGTTCCGTAAAAGAGAAGACATAGACTAAATCGCACGGACGACAAAGACCGTCCGCAGAAAGTAAGAGAAGAGGTCCGGTAGACAATGATCAAAATCAAGGAACGCTATCACACAGACGTAGTTCCGCATCTGAAAAAACAATTCGGCTACACCAACGATTTGCAAGTGCCCAGGCTCGAGAAAATCGTGATCAATATGGGTTTGGGTGAGGCAACTGCCAACGCCAAAGCGATCGACAGTGGTGTCAAAGATTTGGTCACAGTGACCGGGCAGAAGCCGATCATCAATCGAGCGCGCAAATCGATCGCCACATTCAAAGTGCGTAAAGGCATGCCCGTCGGAGCCTCGGTCACTTTGCGCGGTCGCCGCATGTATGACTTTCTGGCTAAGCTCATTCACATTGCTTTGCCCAGAATTCGGGACTTTCGCGGAGTTTCGAGCAAATCTTTCGACGGTCGCGGTAATTATTCCATCGGCATCAAAGAGCAGTTGATTTTTCCGGAAATCAATTACGAACAAGTCGATGCGGTTCGGGGCATGGACATTGCAATTGTCACCACTGCCCGCACGGATCAAGAAGGTCAAGCGTTGTTGGCGGCTCTGGGTTTTCCCTTCAAGAAGCAGCAATAACAACGTGGGAGCCAATCCCCTGTCCACAAACAGCGTACACAAAGCAGCCAAGCTGCCATGGAGCTAAAAACGAAATATGGCCAAAACATCGATGATTGACAAAGAGCATAAGCGCAGAGTCGCTGCGGCTAAGGGAAAATTCCCTACCGTGCGCTTGCATAATCGTTGTCGAATTTGCGGGCGCCCTCGCGGCTATTATCGCGACTTCGGGCTATGCCGCTGCTGTTTGAGGAAAATGGCTCACGAAGGTCTTATTCCTGGCGTCACCAAGTCTAGTTGGTAGGAGATAGTAAATGCCCGTCACAGATCCGATTTCCGACATGTTCACACGGCTGCGCAACGCAGCGAGAGTGCAGGCGCCAGTCGTGGAGATGCCAGCCTCGAAGCAGAAGGTAGCGCTGGCTGAGCTTCTGCGCAACGAGGGTTTCATCTCTTCCTTCGAAACGAAGGCTTTGGGTACGCCCGATCAGAAAATGCGCGTTGTCCTCAAATACGGTGCCAAGGGTGAGCAAGTCATCCAGGGTATCAAGCGCATCAGCCGACCAGGCTTGAAAGTCTATCGCCCCGCCAAGAAAGTGCCCCGAGTTTATGGTGGGTTGGGTATCGCCGTGATCAGCACAAGCCGCGGCTTGATGACCGATCGCCAGGCGCGCAAGAGCAATATCGGCGGCGAAATCATCGCCCATATTTGGTAAACGGTGTTGAAAATTTCAAAGCAGATTTCAACACATTGATAGAGGAAATTACGATGTCTCGTATAGGCAAAGCACCAATAGCAATACCAAGCGGCGTTACCGTTCAGATTAACGACGGCGAGGTATCGGTTAAAGGGCCAAAAGGTCAACTGAAAACGAAGATTCGCTCAGAACTGACCGTCAAGCAGGAAGACGGCAAACTAGTCGTAGTCAGAAACAACGACGATCGTTTGACTCGCGGTCTGCATGGACTGAGCCGCACGCTCGTGGCCAATATGGTCAAGGGTGTGACCGAAGGATTCGAGAGCAAATTGGAAGTGGTCGGTGTCGGTTATCGGGCCGCGATGGAGGGCAATAAGCTCGTCATGCAGCTCGGCTACTCGCACCCGGTTGAAATCGATCCGCCGGCTGGTCTTGCGATTGCTGTCGGCAAAGGTAATTTGATCACCGTCAGTGGTATCGACAAACAGGCTGTTGGCGATTTGAGCGCTCTAATTCGGGGCAAACGTGCACCGGAAGTCTACAAGGGCAAAGGCATCAAGTATCAAGGTGAGCTTATCCGGCGTAAAGCTGGTAAAGCTGCCGGTAAGAAGAAATAAGATTGATGGGAAGTGCATCAAAGAATGCGCTTCATTGACTGAGGATCCTAGAGATGATTACAAAACCAGACCGCAAGCTCACACGTGTCAAGCGCCATATGCGCATTCGCCGCCGCCTGAGTGGCTCGAACGAGCGCCCGCGTTTGTGCATTTATCGCTCCAACAAACACATCTACGCCCAGATCGTCGACGATGCGACGGCCAAAACACTAGTTTTTGCCAGCACGCTCGATACCGAATTGAAAGATTTGAAAAAGACCTGGGACAAAGATTCGAGCAAAGCAGTCGGAGAATTAGTGGCCAAACGGGCCAAAGAGAAAGGCATCAAAGCTGTCGTATTCGATCGTGGTGGTTACATCTATCACGGGCGTGTCGCAGCAGTGGCTGAAGCCGCGCGTGAGTCGGGATTAGATTTCTAGAGTTTCTAAAATAGGATAGGCCCAGAAGCCTCTTAGAAGGACACATAAATGGCAGATATACAAGACAAGATAGTTCCCCCCGACGACGCCAGTTCAGGTGGTGAAGCGCCTGCTCGCAAGGGCCGTCGTGGCAATCGCGAAGGCGGCGGTGGACCGAGGCGTGACGAACCGCGTCAACGCGAGCAATCGGAATGGGAAGAAAAAATCATCCAGGTTCGGCGCGTCACCAAAGTTGTCAAAGGCGGCAAAAAGCTCTCCTTCCGGGCAGTGGTGGCAGTCGGCAACGGTAAAGGTCAAGTCGGCATCGGTGTCGGCAAGGCAGCCGAAGTAATCAGCGCCATTCAGAAGGGTGTCGTCGATGCTCGTAAGAGTCTGGTCAAAGTGCCTTTAGTCGGCACGACCATTCCTCACCAAATCATGGGCAAACGCGGTTCGAGCAAGATTATGCTCAGACCGGCTGCCAAAGGCACTGGCGTCATTGCCGGTGGTGCCGCTCGCGCCATTCTCGAATTGGCCGGCGTCGGCGATGTTCTCTCCAAGTCACTCGGATCCAGAGCGCCGTTGAACGTCGCCCGGGCTACCGTCAATGGCTTGAGCAGTTTACGTACATTCGAAGAAGCTGCTCGCTTGCGAGGCATCAGCATCAAGCAAATGTTTGCTTAAGGCAAATTTGCATATTCAAAGATTCGCATTCTAGGAAAGTCGATCATGTTGAAAATCACACTCACCAGTGGACTCATCGGAAAGCAAATGACTCAGCGTCGTGTCGTCACGGCTCTCGGTCTTGGCAAATACGGCAGTTCCGTCGTGCACGCCGATAGTCCAACTATCCGCGGCATGATCAACAAGGT
>CAJCHQ010000934.1 GCA_903970295.1 Bryobacterales bacterium | reverse complement strand
CAAGCCGAATACCGCAATGCCAATCCCGCTGACTGATTTCATTTGAGTTTCTCCTGTCTATCGAGGTGCCCTTCTGACCTCAATACACAGGAGCCAAAAAAAAGTTTCGCCATAAGTTGCGCACCACTTTTCATAGTCTCTGCCGCTCCAGTTTCGTTTCAGGGCGTTAACGCTGCTATGACTGAGGCGTACAAGAAAACAGGAGGTTCATTTATCCAAGTTCATTTTTGCCTCCAACATTTCGAATAATAAATCTGCAAACCCGCAGTTGCTGGCTTTTATAGCCAATTTGAAGTATCGTACTGCCACTTATCCTGCCAGACTGCGCTTGTTTTCGTTTAAACGCGTGAACCGTGACTGCTAACTCAGACCTCAAACGTAGACCTTTCGATGCGATTCTAGATGCGAATTCGCAAAGACTTTTTTGGGGACAATTGATCTCGCAAACCTGCGACAAGCTCATGTCTGTGGGCATGATCTGGGTTTTGACAACACGCTTCGATCCGCAATGGGTACCCTGGTTCATTGCCTTCGGCGCGCTCCCGCATCTCGTCTTCGCCTCTCAATCAGGCAAATGGATCAATCGTTGGGGCGCGCTTCCCACTGTGATCTGGGCAGATGCACTGCGTGGCGTGCTATTCCTGCTTTGCGCATGGCTCGTGGCACATGCAGATTCTGACCCGTTCTTGCTCGCTCTTCTCTTCATCACTGTGCTTATTTCTAATGTCGCCGGCGCGTTTTTCAACCCGGCGATTCTCAGCCTGCCTGTAGCGATGATGGACGCTTCGGAAAAGCGCGACAAACTGACAGCGTTGATCGACTCCTGTTTTTCCTTCGGAAACGTGTTGGGACCGCTGCTTTCAGTCGCCAGCTACGCTTTAGCGGGGCTTGGTGGCATGCTGGCTATCAACGGGTTGAGTTACTTTTTCTCGGCATTTTTGGCCCTAGGCATCAAACTGCGACCCGCAACTCAATCCGGTTCGAGCAACGCGGATCAGCCGGCGAGCATTGCGGCAGCCGCCGTCTCGGTCTCTTCTTCCCATCCGATCATGACCGTACTGCGGCGCAAGCCGGTGATCTCTGGAATGCTCGTCACTTTTCTTTTAATGAACTTCTTTTTAGCACCACTGATGATTTTTATGCCCTGGTACGCCAAGAATATCTACACCGAAGGTATCAGCGGGTTAGCCAAGCTGGAGGTCTCACTCGCCCTGGGCACTGTGATAGGCGGCGGTCTGCTCTCTTTCATCCAGCTGCCTGGCTCGACCTGGAAGCGCATTACATTTTCGCTGTGCTTGATGGCAGTCGCTTATCTGTCATTCACTCTCTCGCACGATATGGTGACTGGCTGTCTCGCTCTTTTGATTCTGGGCTTTTTCCTGGCGCTGGCAAATGTTGTCATTTTGACCTTTTTGCAAAGCAGTGCCGATCCCGAAGAAGTTCCAGTGATAATGGGTTTGGTCAATCTGATCAGCGTCGCCTCTTTGCCGATATCGATGGGTTTGGTCGGCGCATTCATCGATCATGTCTCGGTGCCTGGCTTTGCCACCATTTGCGCCACCATCGTCATTGCCATCGCCATGTCGATTCGTTTTATCCCCGGCATAAGGTCAATTTGAAATGACACTGTCGATCGAAACCGCACAATTGAACGATATCGAAGAGCTGCTCAAGCTCTATTTGTTGATCTACGGGCGCGACTATCCCGTGCAGCACGGTACCGATCAAGACGCAATGGCAGACGCTATCGAATCGAGCGACTACGAGTGGTTGATCATGCGCGATCAATCGAATGCCATGATCGTCGGTTCTATTGTTTTTGAACTCGATCGCACAAGCAAATTGGGAAAAGTTTCGGCGATGGTTGTGCATCCCGAGTATCAGGGCGCCGGCATCGCCTCGCAGCTGACATCCTATGGCGATCGCTTGATCTCACCGGATGGTTCGTTCAATTCGCTCTACACCACGGCGCGCACTCACAATATCGGACCGCAGCTGGTCTTTCTTCGCGAACAGTATTTGCCATTGGGAATTTTCCCGAATGCGCACAAACTGAGATGGCGTGAGACTACGACATTCCTCGCCAAGTTCAAGCCCGGAGTTCTCGAGAGACGCGTGCAGACCGAGCGCATTCCACAAAAGCTCTTGCCACTGTATTCGGTGGTGCATGAAAAGGCACCAGGAATCAAACTCCCCTATGCCGATTCCTCTCCAATCAAACCTGCCAAGCGGCTATCCCGTCAAGAGGCGTCATTCGAGGCCATATTCGCACCCGAATATGTCTTGCGCCGCTTCCGTGAACAAACCGACCCTTCCGCCCAGTTCTATCCTTTCCATCTGCCTAATCTGATTCTGTCAGAGACGACGGGAACGGTCGAAGTCTACGCTTACGTCAACAAATCAGACGGCTACTGCACTTTGATTTTCTGCAACAGAGCAATGTATGAGATTGAAGACTTGATGCCGGCCCTGCTCGAAGCAATGCATTCGATCGGCATATCATATGTCGAGGTTCTGATTGCCAGCGATCGTTTCGAATCGCTCGAGGCGCTTCTGCGCTTACAGTTTCTTCCCTCTGGTCTCTATCCGGCCATGCGCGAGATCAACGGCAAAACGTACGACTACGTAATCATGACTCACACGATGGAGCCTCTGGATTTTAGAGGCATGGCAATCGAACAAGCATTCAAGCCCTATGTCGATCAGTATGTGTCCCTCTGGAAGCAGATGCATCTGGACACGCTGGAGGTTTTTAATGACTACAAATACGCTCCTCGTCCCGCACTCACAGAAACTGAAGAACACTCAGATTTTGTGCGAGAGAAGCAATCCGTATCAAGCAACTGAAGAGACCGATTATCTCTTCGTGCAAGCAATGAAAGAAAACGTCGATTGGCACGCCGCCAATAATCGCTTTTTTGGTCGTTTGATCGCTGCTGGCAATTTCCATTCCGAGCAGATCAACAGTGCTGATGACTGCGGCAATATTCCGTTCGTGCTGGCCAATTTCTTCAAGGCGCACGAAGAACTCTCGGTGCCTAAAGACAAAATCACAACGCATCTGACATCGTCGGGAACGCTTGGACAGAAATCGCAGATGTTCTTTGACGAGTGGTCACTGGCCGCACCGCAAAGAATGATCGATTTCATTTTCGACTTCAACGGCTGGACTGCTGCCGATACACCTACGAATTATCTGTTATACAGCTATCAAACCGAGTCTGATTCAAAGCTGGGCACGTCATATACAGATAATTACCTGTGCAAGTATGCGCCAGTCAATGAAGTTTTCTATGCTCTCAGGCGCACCGGAAGCGGTGCCCACGAATTCGACCTCTTCGGTTGTGTGGAAAAATTGGTCGACTTTGCCAAACAGGGCTTGCCGGTGCGCATTTTTGGCTTTCCTGCTTTTTTGCATTTCACCCTGGAGCGAATGCGCACTTTGATCATGAAGCCGCTAAAGCTCTCGCCGCAGTCACTCGTATTTCTGGGCGGTGGCTGGAAAGGCAATGCCGATAAAGCTATCAACAAGCGCGATCTTTATGCCAATATCACTGACCAGCTAGGCATTCCGGATAAGAGAATTCGCGACGGGTTTGGCTCGGTGGAACATTGCATCCCGTATGTCGAATGCGAACACCATCAATTTCACGTGCCTATCTGGTCGCGAGTTTTTGTGCGCGATGTCAAAACTTTGCGGTCATTGCCTTTCGGCGAAAAGGGTTTTTTGCATTTCGTCTCGCCATACATCACCAGTGTTCCGGCTGGCAGCGTGCTTATGGGCGATCTCGCCTCGCTGCACCCAGGCGACGACTGCCCGTGCGATTGCGAAACTCCGTTTTTCGTCGTGCATGGGCGCGCTGGGCTCTCGAAAAATAAGAGCTGCGCTGTCGCCGCCGCTGAGTTGATTGGCAAGGAGCGGAACTACACATGAAAAGCCGATCCTCCGCGCACCAGAAGAGAAATGAGACGCCACACCTCTGGCAAGGCCAATGGCTCGCAGACTCAGAGCTGCAAACCAAGATCGAGGGTCTGGGCGATGCCATTGACCTGGCCCTCGCGAAGCCGCTCGATATCCAATCAGTTCTAGAAGCGTGCGATCTGCTCAGTCAGTCTCTCCGAGACAAAAGCTCCGATCTCTACGTCAGCCTTGAAAGTTGTTTGCAACATGATTATCAGATTGATGCTGCCCAAATCGATAAAGACCTTTCTGAGCTCGCTGATTTCATGCAGCGAAGCAGTCTGGAGGACAAGATCTCGCGCGAATTGGGCACCAGGGATCCATTCTTTTTCATCCGCCCTGAATACCGTTCAAATGTTTTCGAACGCTGGGCACCACTGGGTTTCCTCGTGCACATCGCGCCGACCAACGCCTTCAGTGTCGGCGCCTATAGCGTCATCGAAGGCTTACTAGCCGGTAATATCAACTTTCTCAAAACTGGCGGCTCTGATCCTCTATTTGCTCAGCTCTTTTTAAGAGGACTGATCGATTTAGATCGCAGCGACACGATCGCGGCTAAGATTTTTGCCTGTCGGATCCCATCAGCCGACCAAGAAACATTGCGAGAAATTCTTTCGCACGCAGACGGCGTTGCCGCCTGGGGCAATGAAGCGGCGCTGGCAGGAGTGAAGACGATGTCGCCGACATTCGCACGTTTCGTCGATTGGGGACCAAAAATATCGTTCGCGTTGTTTGCCGCCGACAGTCTCGAAGACGAATCTGCCATCGCCGCTCTCGCCGAGGAGTGTTGTCTGCTCGAGCAGCAGGCGTGCTCTAGCCCGCAATGCGTCTATGTGGAAGCAGAGGATCGTGAAGAAATCCAGATGTTTGCCCAACGGCTCGCAAGCGCTCTGAGAAAAGTTTCTCCCGTGCTGCCCAGAAAAGAACCCGGTCTTCACGAACAAGCGGAAATCACGACAGTCGTGGAAATGTGCCGTCTGGAGTCATGCCTGGACTTGACCGAAGTGCTCGAAGCAAAAGACAAGTCCTGGCGCATCCTGATCGATTATACAAGCACACTGCGCGCTTCGCCGCTTTATAGAACGATTTGGGTGAAGCCTATCCGGCGCGACAAAATCATTCCAACCTTGCGACCATTTCGTGCTTATCTGCAAACTGCTGGATTGGTCTGCAAGCTTGATAGTTTATCTGCACTCAGTGATTCACTGATAGAGGCCGGTGTACTGCGCATTACCCAGGCAGGAAGCATGTTGAAAAGCTATAACGGAGAGCCTCATGACGGTGTTTATGCGTTGCAGCGCTATTCAAAGAGGATAAGCGCACAACTTGGCGCTAATGTTGCCGGCATATGCACATTCGCCGAACTGAAAGCCTCAGTCTTGGCACCACCCGTGGCGCCGATTCTGACCAAAGAAGATTTTCTCAATGCAACTGTCGATCCAAAGCATTCTCACTTATTTTTCAAAAGTGGCGGCAGTTCAGGAGCGCCGAAATTATCTGTCTTCAGCCATGACGATTATCATTTGCAGATGAGTGCCGCAGCGGATGGACTTTTCGCCGCCGGTCTAGACCCAGCCCGCGACCGTTGCATGAACTTGTTCTTCGGCGGTGGGCTTTACGGCGGGTTCATCAGTTTCTTCACCATCCTCGAAGATTTGAAAGCGATTCAGTATCCAATGGGTGCCCATCCTGATACGCGGATGGTGGCCGAGACAATTGTTGGACAGCAGACGAATGTTTTGCTGGGCATGCCGTCGTACCTGATTCAATTGTTCGGGCAAAACGCCGAATTTTTCCGCAAAAATAAGGTCGTGGAAAAAATCTTCTACGGTGGCGAACACTTCAATGAGAGCCAGAAGCGATACATCGAATCAGAATTCGGAGTGCAGATCATCCGCTCAGCGACTTATGGCAGCGTCGACGCCGGTCCGATCGGGTTCCAGTGCGGACATTGCCAGGGCGGCGTTCATCACTTACACAGTCGTTTGCACATTCTAGAGATTCTCGATCTCGAAAAGGATGCACCGGTGCCGATAGGTGACCTCGGCCGCGTGGTTTTAACTTCTCTGGCACGCGCAGGACAAAGCCTCGACCGTTACGAAATTGGCGATTTGGCAAGGCTTTTACCGGGGCATTGCCGGTGTGGACGACAGACTCCGCGCTTTGAATTGCTGGGCCGACACGGCGATGTTTTTAGAATCGCCAGTATGTTTTTCAATTACGCCAAGCTCTCGAACATTCTCATCGATCAATTCCAGTACGCAGGCGAATTGCAAGTGCTTCTGCGCTGCGGAGAAAAGACTGAGAAGGATGAAGTCAGCCTGTTGGTCAGTGCCGACGATCTTCCCGATCGCGACGCCGTCCGCGATGTGATTCTGGAAAACTATTCAGATCTTCGCGATTGCGTTCTCGAAGATGCCCTTCTCGATCTCAAGGTGGTATTCGTTCAAGCCAATCAATTCCAGCGCACACCCGGCAGTGGCAAGTTAAAACGTATTATCGACGAACGGTCATTTTCGAGGAAATCATGAAAATATACGAGTGGCAGGAACTCGTTGCCCTGGCGCAAAAGCAGTCTCCATATTTCAAGGAACTGTATCGCGATGTCGGAGACATCTCTAAACTTTCGCTTGCAGACATTCCAATCACGGATCAAGCTGACTTCTGGCAGCACAACACACCTCGAAATAACCGCCTTTTGACTGATGCAATGCAAGATGGCATTGTTTTCAAGAGCGGTGGCACTACCGGTAATCCCAAATTTTCTGTGTTCACACGCGAAGAATGGGACAGCTTTACTACCGTATTCGGCGAAGGTATGGGGAAAATGGGCCTGGTCGAAGGCGATCGGATTGCTAATTTGTTCTACGCCGGCGAACTCTATGCTTCTTTCAACTTCATTATGAAGTCACTCGAAGCGTGTCCTGTTTCAGCACTTCAATTTCCAATAAGTGGCGGCGCGCCGCTGGATAGCATCTTGAGGACAGTTGATGATTTCAGAATCAATGTTCTGGTTGGCGTCCCGACGACAATTCTGAATGTCACCGAGCATTATGCGCAGAATTCTTCTCTTTATCCCAGCATAAAAGTAAATCGCATATTTTTCGGCGGCGAATCGATGTATCCTGACCAGAGAAAGCGCCTGCAAGCCGTTTTCCCCGGTGTCGAAGTTTATTCGATTGGTTATGCCAGCGTCGACGCCGGACTGCTCGGCTATGCCGAAGCGGGTTGCGCCCCGGATGAACATCGGGTGTTTGGCCAGGCGACCATTCTGGAAATTGTCGACGAAAACACATCGCAACCGATCACGGAGCCAG
>CAJCHQ010000933.1 GCA_903970295.1 Bryobacterales bacterium | reverse complement strand
ATTTTTGTAGTCGCCCGTCATCGAATACGAGGAGCCCAAATTGTTGTGAATGGCGGCTGACTGTGGGTTGATCAAGAGCGCCCGCTGATAAACCTGGATCGCCATGGCGTGTTGTCTTTCCGTAGCCAGCAGATTGCCCAGGCTGAAAAGGGCAGCAACATTTTTGGGATCGAGCGCGATCGCCTTCTGAAACTCAGTTGAAGCCTTCTGCGGTTGCCCAAGCTGATTGTAAACACTGCCCAATTGAGCATGGATGGTGGAGTTTTTTGGATCGAGTTCGCTGGCCATACTGAGCTCTTGCGAGGCCATCCAGAAATTACCGCTGGTGGCTTCAGCCAGACCGAGCTGCTGATGTGCGATACCAGCCTGCGGGTCGAGTTGCACCACCTGACGATAGAAAGGCATTGCTTCCGCTTGCCGTCTGGCTTGCGTCAAGGCTTGAGCTTTAGCCAACAACTGCAAACAAGTGGGGCTGAGCCTGTGCACAGACGACAAAGTAGCAGGGTTGTTCAGGTTCTTTGGCTGATCATTGAATTTCGGGCGCAAAGAAGAGCCAAACACGATCTCGTGATTGAGCATGTCTAGCTCGCTGACGACGCGGTCATGTTGACCGAGCTGATCGTAAAGACGAGCCAGTGAACTGTGAGCGGCGGCCAGATCGACACTGAGCTTGGCAGCGGACAAAACCAGTGCCGAGTCTCCCGATTTGTCGCTCTGATTTTCAATCGCGTGTTCTCTAATATGCAGTGCTTGCAGCTTTGACCTTGCCAGTTCAATCGATCGTTGAAAATGGAGGATGGCTCGATCGGTGTTTCCGGACTGGGCATAAATTAGTCCAAGTTGGTTGTGCAAAGACGGGTCACCGGGGTCTTTCTCGATACTGGCTTGCAATTGCTGAGCAGCCCCATCGAGCGAGGTCAATTCGTCTTTCTGCGAGGCAGGAGCCTCCTCGCTGGGCGATTCCTTGAGCACAGTCGTGGACAAATTCGAATCGCGATTGATTGGACTGATTAAACCCAGGAGGCCGTTCATGGCGTTTCCGAATCCGTCGGCCAGTCGGGCAGCGATCGACTGCCAGGACGGTATGCCAAGCACGCCCAGGGGCATCACCGGCATTGATACCAGGATGATTGCCAGCACAAAGACTACGATCAGGCGAGAGCTGACTCGCCTGACTGGTCGTGCTGCTGCTGTAGCTGTAGCTGTGGGGCTGCTGCTTGTCAAAGCCAACTCGGTAGAGGTATCCGTCGCGAGGATAAACTTGCGGTAAGGCGTCGTCAATGTGGATTCCACGAAGGTAATCTCGCAGAATTAATGAGTCTCATCTAACATTGCTTCACAGCACTGACGGGCTGCATAACCAACGCATATACCGCTTGCCGAAGACAAGATTAAATTGAGCGATTTAGCGAGCTTTGAAGTAAAGGATGATCATCCCTAAGATACCGATCACAGCGTTAGGCAACCACGCGGCAGCCAGGGCTGGAATGCGGCCGGCTTCCCCAAGGGCGCCCGAACTGGATTGCAAGACGTAATAGAGAAAGACCACGACCGCCGAATAGACCAGACCAAGGTTGCTCCTTGAACGACGAGCGAGTAGACCGAGCGGAGCGCCAGCCAGAGCTACGATCAAACAGGCAAGTGGTTGGGAGAACTTTTGATAGAAGCGGACCATGATGTCGTTACCGACTGCGTTAGACCGCTTGAGGATACCGATGTAATGCGAAAGTTCAGCCAGGTTCATGTCTTTGGGTGCGACTTTGCCGGAGTCCAATGCATCTTGAGCATTACGTATACCCGGAATGATCAATGACTCGAACTGCATCACTCGGGTGATATCACTATCGCCAGACAGTACATAGGTCCGGCCTTTCTCTAGCAGCCATTCGCCTCGGTTGTATGTCCCGGAAGCAGCACAGATGATTTGCACGAGTTTGTCACGCGTGAAGTCCATGATGATGATGTTCGAAACTTTTTTGCCGTTATAAAAGCCGATATAGAAGACCCGATCGAGCGTCAAATCTTTGCCTCTTTCCATGTATGTGAAATTGGCTTGACCTTCAGGCAATCCGGCGTGATACACGGCAAGAAATTCTAATTTTTTGGAAGTTCTGTTAGCAATCGGCACGACATATTCGTTGATACCAAAGCTAATCACACTGGTCATCATTCCAAATAAGAGTGGCGCCACCATGATCCGGTAGAAGCTGATGCCGCTTGTGCGCAGAGCAATAATTTCTGAATCGCCGGACAATCTGTTGAAAACAAGCAATGTTCCAAGCAACACCCCGATCGGGATGGTCATGACGATAACTTCGGGCAAGTGCAAACCCAGAATCATGAACGCCATCTGCCACGGCACACCGGATCTCATGATCAAGTTGAAAATTACGCGCAGTTGTTCGGCGCCGAACCAGACGCCAGTAACGATACCGATCCCGAACATCAAAGGCTGCCAAAATTCATTGGCGATGTATCGGTCCATCAATTTCATCATGATCATAGAGTGAAGTCCTCACCGAGATACTGTTTGCGCGCAAGAGGGCTGTCCGCTACTTCACGTGACGAGCCGGCGACCAGAATTTTGCCACTATCAATGAGATAGGCTCGATCTGTGATCTTCAAAGTAGCTCTGGGGTTGTGGTCAGTGAGAAGGACGCCGAGGTTCCAGTCATCGCGTAAGCGGCGAATCAGTTGCTGAATATCTTGAATCGAAATTGGGTCAACGCCTGTGAAAGGTTCGTCCAGTAGAATGAACTCCGGTTCGGTAGCCAAACACCGAGCCAATTCCAATCGTCTTCTTTCACCACCTGAGAGCTGCACGGCAGTCGTTGCTTTCAAGTGATCGAGCCCGAATTGTTCGAGCAATGTGGTGCTGCGACGTTCGCGCTCAGCTCGTTTTACACCGCGCATCTCGAGGATAAGGATCATGTTGTCCATGACCGACAGTTTTCTAAAAATAGAGGCTTCTTGAGGCAGATAACCGATGCCACGACGACTGCGCTCGTGAATGGCCAGATTCGTCAGCTCTTCTTGCTCAAGACGGATTGAACCCTTTTCCGGTTTAACCAGACCAAGCACCATATCGAACGAAGTTGTCTTTCCGGCTCCGTTTCTACCCAGTAGACCGACGATTTCACCACGCTGCACGGTGAAGCTGACGCCATCGACGACGCGTCTGCCACCATAGCTTTTCTGCAATTTCTCTACGTGCAGAGTCTTCGTCTTGCCACCAGTATTGGCAGCAGCGCTGCCTGTGCTGTGCACGACTTTCGAAGGCGAGGCCGGCATCGCGAAATCACGTACGTTAGGAGATTGTGTCATTAGTGAGTTCCCTCGGCTGTTCCCGCAACTTGCTGGCCACTATTGGTATCGTCTCCGTCAGCACCTTTTTTTTTGGCTAGCTTTTCAGCCGAGTTATCAGTGCTATTTTGTTTGTCGTCAGGTGCGTCAGGACTGCTTGCAGGCTTAGCTGCAGCGTCTCCTTCGGGTGGAACGACCTTGCCTCTCGTGCTGAGGATGATCGCTCTCGTGTTGCCTTC
>CAJCHQ010000932.1 GCA_903970295.1 Bryobacterales bacterium | reverse complement strand
ACTTTGGCTCATCGCTTGTTTCGCTGCGAATAGCTCCGCCTCTGCATTGACTCAAGATGATGACATCGATACAAATCGCCCCAGTTTCATGGATTCACCGATTACGGTGCCTAAAGGCAGTTTGCAATTTGAAAATGGCACTCTCTATCAGCATTTTCAGCATGGCGTCAACTATTATGATATGTCCGAAACCGAACTTCGTTTGGGCATAACTCAGCGCACGGAGCTGCAAGTTTTTGTGCCGCAATGGGTGATGTATTACACCCAGGCCTCCTCACTAGACAGATCCAGCGCCGCCGTCGCCCAGAGCACAGGCAGCCCCTTCTCGACCTCTTCTTCAAGCACTTTTCAGAACGGTGTTGCTGACATCACCGAGCCCGGAATCAAACATCAGTTTGGACCATTCTTCAAGGATCTAACTGTTTCTTTGATCGGCGGTGTCACGGTGCCGACAGGTCGGCGACTGATTTCCGGTGGCGGTGTGCAGCCTGTGGTGCGCATGCCGTGGACAAAGGGTGTGACAAAAAATTGGTCGATTGGGGGCATGCAGTCTTTGATTTTAATCGACGGCAGAGACATGCAGTGGCAGAATTTTTGTCTGGCCAGCCGAGCTATAGGCAAACGAACCTCCATCTTTCTCGAATATGCAGGCTTCTACACGCAACGGGCTGCTCCCAGCAATATTGCCCACTTCGGTGTAGTGCGCAAAGTGAATAAGAACAATCAAGTGGACTTGCAATGTGGTTTTGGCATGAATCAAGCGGCGCCGGCCGCATTTCTCGGAGTGGGCTATTCGTTTAGATTCGATCGGCTGCCTGTGATCAGCCGACTATGATCACTTTTGAAAAATTGGATTGAGTGTCAGAAACGCTTCTTGCAGATCATCGTGATGAAGGATGAAAGTCAGCTCCGTGAAAGTGGACACTATTTCTACGATGTTGATTCGTTTTAGAGCCAGCGGGCGCAATACCGCAAATGTAATGTTTGGCGTGTGAATATTTTTCTCGTCATACCGTAGCGTCAGACTGGCCAGGTTTTCCAAAATCAACTTTGGTTGTTGATGGCCATAAACTTTCAAAACCGCTTTTTTAAATGCTTCGGGGATGACAATCGATAGCTCGCCAACGCCGTGAGTGACCGTGAAGAAATCGGCGGAGATAAATGTATTGTCTTGATACAGACGCTGCAACCGATCTCGATTGACTTTGGTTTTGTCGAAGGCGATTTCAACTAAGCCTGTCTTGACCGAGATGTTCTCGATTTTGGTCGGTGGTAACAAGGGCGGCCTTTTTTCAGCAGACAAAGATTTCGCGATCCGAGACAGGGCAACGACGATTGTGCCGGGTCTAACCGGCTTGCGTGCCGTCCGTTCGATTTCCGGCTGGATCAAAGCCGCGTATGCCGAGAAATTCAAATAGCCGCTCGAAAGTGCGCTCAGTGCGATTTCAGACGACATCAGGTGGGAACGCACTAAATCAGTGACTTTCAGCATCGCTAAGAAATCCAGCTATTTTTCTTCGTGTAATAAACATTACATATTGTGCCATATATGCACTAAATTCGCCGTAATTTTACATCGGTATTTGTTCTCGCTAGCCTGATGTTTCACCCCAATCAGGAGAGACAACGTGACTATTGACATAAGGCTGGCCCTTCCAGATGACGCTACCCAGCTCTGGCAATTGATTTGCGATCTAGCTGCATTTCAAGGACAACCCAATGCTGTGCGCATCACCTCTGACCAGCTACGAAATCAGATGCTCAGCCCGACCCCACCTTTCGAATGCCTGATCGCCGAAGAAAGTAATAATTTGGTCGGCTTTGCCCTCTTCTTCCACAACTATTCGACCTGGGAAGGAGAGCGCGGCATCTATCTAGAGGACTTCTATGTCTGCGATCAATACCGCGGCGCCGGCGTCGGCAAAATGCTCCTCTGCGCTCTGGCAAGCCTCGCTCTCGAACGCCAGTGCGCTCGCATCGACTGGAACGTCCTCACCTCCAATCAAACCGCCCTCGATTTCTATCAACGCATCGGTGCCTCATCCCTCTCAAGCTGGCTCAGTCAGCGCCTCGACCGAAACGGCATGACCGCCTTAACAAGCTTGGAAACGAGCCAATCCCATAGTTGATTATCGTGGTCGCGAACAAGAAAGGAAAGGCGCTGATTTTGGGGTTGGGTGGGTCTGGCCAAAATCAGCCCCCCTTTCCCGATCGACTCCCTGCGACCATCTACAACGGACTGCTCCCGGAAGCACTATTCGCGCTGCCATTCGGCACCGTAGCCGGTGGCGCCTGCTGCGAATTAGCACTTGCATCCGTCGGCCCCTGTCCGGTCGCTTGCCTGATCTTATCGAGACTAGATCGAACATTATCGCTATACGTGCCGGCCGGTTCCAAGGCCAGATATTTCTCGAACGAAGTCACGGCATCGGCAACATTATTTTGCGCCTGGTACAACAAAGCGATTGCATAGTATGCATTCGAATAATTCGGATCAACCCTTAGTGCCTGGCGATACTGTTCCATGGCGGCATCCATATTATTCTGTCCGGTAAGAACCAGACCGTAATTGTAATGTGCCAAAACATTATCAGGCTTAGCCGCAAGCGCTGTTTGATATTCACTGGCAGCCGCAGCATAATCTTTCTGCGACAAGAAAACATTGCCGAGATTGATATGTGCTTCCACCAGATTAGGATTGAGCTCGAGCGCTTTTCGATACTGAGGCACGGCGGCCGAATTCTCGCCGTGTCTTTGCATTGCTAAGCCGAGATCGTTGTATGCATCGGCTGAATTAGGATTGGTTTGCACAATTTTTTGATAGATTTCAATAGCCTGAGCACCCTTGCCCTGGCTTTCCAAATTTTCGGCCAACATCTGCAGTGCTTTCGCATCGTTAGGGAAGCGTTCGATTATTTGGCGAAGGTCCATTTCTGCTTTGACGAAATTGCCTTCCGCACCATCAAGCGAGGCCATTGCCACCATTGTGTTGCGGTCGAATGGAGCCAGAGCCTGGGCTGATTCCAGAGACGAGCGGGCACCGACATAATCTTTGGTTTGGATCAAGGTCTGTCCCAATTCCAAGAAAGCCGCTGCGTCATTGGGCTCGATACTCAAGCCTTGTCGATATAAAGCGACAGCTTGGCTGAGATCATTCTGGAGCAAGTAAGTCCGGCCGAGATTAATCAAGGCCTGCCCGTCGTTGGGATTGAGCGCGATCGCCTGTTTGAATTCTTGTTCCGAGGCGGGCAAATCTCTCTGTTTTTGTCTGATGATGCCCAAATTGAAGTGGGCATTTTCGTTGCTCGAATTAAGGCTGACGACATGTTGAAATGCATCCCCTGCTCCGGTCAAGTCGCCTTTCATTTGCAACAGGTAACCGAGGCTGAAAGCAGCGTCGAGGTCCTTGGGATTTAGACTTTGCGCCTGGCGATACTCACTAATTGCGTTATCATAGTCTTTCTTTTTCGTCAGAATGTCGCCTAATTCTGCGTGCCAATCTGATTGGTCGTTCTTCAGTGAAATCGCCTTGCGCAACTGGTCGGCGGCAGCGTCGTATTGACCGAGTTTGGTTTGAGCAGTGGCCAGCATGGCGTAGGCGGATGCCACTTTGCTATCGGCTTTCACCGCCTGAATGAATACATCTGCAGCTTCTTGATAATTTTTAAGAGCCAGTGCGCATGTGCCGAGATTGTAGAGAATCGAGAAGTTGTGCGAATCAGAGGCGAGAATTCGTTTGTATTCGACGCTGGCTTCTTGGTAGTTGCCCTTGTCCTGATAAGCCGCCGCCAGTTGAGCTCGGGCTCGCAGTTGGTCCGGGTAGTGCTGAAGAACCTTTTGCAACTCGGCAATCGCCGCATCCTTATTACCAACGATGCGTTGCGCGATGCCCAGATTCAGGTGTAATAGAGGCACATCTGGGCGCAAATTAATCGCTTGTTGGTACTCCTGAATCGCTTCTGACATTCGACCTTGACCCTGATACAGAACGCCAAGGCTCTCTCTGGCGAAAGCATCTGTCGGTCTAATGGCGATTGCCCTTTTGAACTCAGCGATCGCACTTTCGATGTCACCGTGCTGTTGCAGAACGGCAGCCAGACTCAAATGTACTAGTGGATCATAGGGTGCGCTCAAAGCGATGGCACTGAAACTGCTGAGCGCCTTGTCCAGATCGCCCTGCTTAAAAAAAGTAACCCCCTGGTAGTACCGATCGAGCAGGGTTTTATCCATTGTGCCATCGACGCCGGCCCAAACTGCCGGCTGACTGGACAAAAGGGCTAATGTTGCCAGAACGGAGAATCGCCTCAAGTCACTAACCCCCTGGGAATAAGGTTTTTCGGGAGTTTACCCGCTTGGATATATGTCAAACCTGGCTTGCTCCCCAATTATGCCGGATGACCTGGTCTAAAAAAAGGGACTGAATCGGGCAGCGGTGGTCATTTACCTTAAAGTGTGCTCACCAGCTGGTGGCGGCCGTACTACATATTGAGTAATCCAGTCCTGTTATCAAGGCAGCCTTTGCCCCGACGAGGTAAGGTCCGCATGCCAGTCGCGAGCTTGTCATGGTGAAGCCAATTCTCATCTGGGCTATCTAGAAATGGCTCTCTATGGCGTTTTTAGACAAACTGGCTAAATTCTGCATGCCATTTTTGGACAAAGTGCACATTGTCGGCTATGTGCTTTGCAAGGTACATTGGAAACAGATAGCGACGGATTGGTTGCGTTATAGATACCAAAGGTGGTGTCTAGCGTCAGAGGTCCTTCGCGAGGAAAGTGGAAGCCCTACCGACGGCTGACTTTATGCGTAACACTCACGCTTTCATCGATAATTTTCTGTAGCGGTTCTTGTAGTTCACAAGCCACAACGCGGGTTGTCTTAAGCCGCGGATCAAAACAGTAACGCGAGCCCAGGCTTGCGAAGATTCGCCAAGCAATCCAGAAGAACACCGGGATATGACCACGGGAAAACGGCACCGGCCCTAGAGGCTGGGGGATGAACACATGGCAGTTTACAAAAAAGAATTTGAAAAGAAACCATTTCCGCAAGTTCAACGCGGCTCGCGGCACTATGATGAGATCGCAGCGCAGGCTCTCGAAAACTCGATTGAACACCTGAACCACGCATACGGGCAGAAATTGTGTGGCGCTGAAGGCGTCGTTGAGTTCCGCGACGGCGGTGTCTATACCTACGACAATCAAGGCAAGCGATATCTCGATTGTCTGGGCGGTTACGGCATTTTCAACGTCGGTCATCGCCATCCAAAAGTGATTGATGCCGTCAAGAATCAACTAGACCAAGTCTGTCTGCACAGCCAAGATTTGTTGAATCCCTGGGCTGGCTACCTGGCTAAACAGTTAGCGGCTATAACACCGGGCGATCTGAAATATTCCTTCTTCTGTAACAGCGGCACTGAAGCTGTCGAAGGAGCGATTAAGTTGGCCCGACTCTACACCGGTAAGACCGAAATCATCTCGACCCGCAATTCTTATCACGGAGTCAGTATGGGAGCTCTCTCGGCCACGGGTCGTGATGTCTTCCGCAAACCTTTTGAACCCCTGTTGAACGGGTTCGTTCACATTCCTTTCGGCGACATCAAAGCGCTGGAGGCGGCAATCGGCAAGAACACCGCTGCTGTCATTCTGGAACCAATTCAAGGCGAGGGCGGCATCAACTTGCCACCAGACGGCTATCTGCGTAAGGTCCGGCAGTTGACCCAGAAGAAGGGCGTTCTTCTGATCCTGGACGAGGTACAGACGGGCATGGGCAGAACTGGGCGCATGTTCGCGTGTGAGCACGAAGGCGTTGTGCCCGACATTCTCTGCCTGGCGAAAGCGCTCGGCGGCGGTGTCATGCCTATCGGTTGTTTCATGTCTACTTCCAAAATCTGGCGTGTCCTGGAACCGAATCCGAGCATCCACAATTCCACTTTTGGCGGTAATCCCCTTGCTTGTACAGCTGCTTCGGCTTGTATCGAAGTTTTGCTGGAAGAGCATCTGCCGGCGAGAGCGGCTGTTATGGGCAACATCTTTATGCGTCGCCTGAAAGCGTTGCAAGAGAGATTCCCCGCCCATATCGCTGATGTTCGCGGGCGTGGATTGTTGATCGGTCTGGAATTCCAATCCAAAGAAGTTCGTGAGCAAGTGCAAGTCGACCTGTTCCACAAGGGAGTGCTTGTGGCGGCAACGATGAACGCCAATCGCACGGTGAGAATCGAGCCACCTCTGATTATCACTGAGGCGCAGGTGAATTTCATGGTCGACACTCTGGAAGAAATCCTGATGGATATCGATGAGCCGAAAGTTTCGGACATTCGCAAGAAATCCAAGAAGAAGGACAAAAAGAAAGACCGCGACCGGGAGCGTGCCTAATGTCAGGAAAAAGCGAAAATGTTGCCAGCATTGTCAAACATCAAACCCTTTCTGTGATCGGTGAGCCGGCTGAAGTGTTTGCCAGACTGCAAAGCTATCTGGAACTAGAACGCCAGGCGAAAGCTAAAGCGCAAGCCGAGTCCAACTTGCCGATACAGTTGTTTCCTTTGGAAAATCGGACGGGAAAAGCTCCGCAATTGCGTCTGGTTTAAGCCGTAGTTTTTGCGCCTCGGGTGTTAGCAGGCAATCAACATTAACCAGTTCGACTGCCCGCCCAGCCCTTATGTGCACGCTTGTAAAGATCGGATTTCTAAAATCCAGATTCGCGCTACAATAGCTCAACGGCAAGGGCGATTAGCGCAGTGGTAGCGCAGCACGATCACACCGTGAAGGTCGGGGGTTCAAATCCCTCATCGCCCATACTTTTCTCAAGTACTACCTGATGAGCGGATTGTGCAATTCGTCCGAATCTGCGCAGGCATCAACTAGTGCTTGGATATTGCAGCTGCCCTGGTGGTACCGTCAATGGTGCCATCTTAGTATTGAAGCTAAGCCAGTTCGCCAATTACGTTTTCGACGGCTTGAATCAAGCTATTAGATGTAATCAGCCGTTCGGCGAGTGCAATGTCGCGATGCAATTCGCGATCTTCGTCGAGGTGCTTGATCGCTTCGCGCACCGCTCTATGGGCAGCGCGTACGCCAACACCTGGATGCAATGGTTCTGGGGCTGCCTCACCAGTCAAATGAAAACCAGTGCGAAGATCCAGTGCTTGGGCGGCACAAAGCAGTTCAATCGCCAGTACTTTTTGAGCGTTCGCTAGAATCGACCGGGCTTTACGACAGGCGATCGTGCCCATGGACACGTGATCTTCTTGATTTGCCGAGGTCGGGATCGAATCGACGCTGGCCGGGTGAGCCAGGACTTTATTCTCTGAAACAAGGGCAGCTGCAGTGTACTGGGCAATCATGTAGCCTGAGTTGAGACCTCCGTTTTCGGTCAAGAAAGCCGGTAAACCATTGGAGAGTGCAGGATTGACGAGCCGTTCGGTGCGCCTTTCAGAGATGTTCGCCAATTCAGCGATGGCGGTGCCGACATAATCCATAACCAGGGCCAGGGGCTGCCCATGAAAATTGCCGCCGGAGATCACCTCGCTCTCGAAAACGAGTGGATTATCCGTTGCTGAATTCACCTCGATTTCCAAAACCGATCGCGCGTGCGCAAAAGCCTGGCGCGATGCTCCGTGCACTTGCGGCATGCAGCGCAGCGAGTAGGCATCCTGTACAAGCGGGCAGTCGATATGGCTAAGGACAACCGCACTGTCGCGCAAGATTGAACGAAGATTTTTGGCGGAAGCAATTTGTCCCGGATGGGGGCGCACGTTGTGGACTAATTCAGAAAATGCACGTTCGGAGCCTAACTGTGCTTCAAGCGACATTGCTCCGACGATGTCCGCTAACTTAGCCAGTCGTTCTGCCTGCAGGACAACCAGTGAACCAATTGCCGACATCACTTGCGTACCGTTGGTCAGTGCCAGCCCTTCCTTCGCTTGCAAGGTGACCGGCGTCAGATTTCTGCTGCTCAATGCCTGGTGACCGGGTAAGATTTTTCCGTCCACTTCTGCTTCGCCCTCGCCGATCAAGACGAGACTAAGATGAGCCAATGGTGCTAAATCCCCGCTGGCTCCAACAGAGCCTTGCTCAGGGATGACCGGATGGATGCCGCGATTCAAAAATTCAAGTAAGAGCTGCACAACCTCTTGCCTGATTCCGGAATAACCTTTAGCCAGGGCGTTGGCTCGCAGCAATGTAATCGCCCGGACAGTCTCTCTATCGAAAGCCGGTCCTACTCCCGCTGCATGACTAAGCAAGAAATTTCGTTGCAGTTTTATTGTCTCTGCAGGGGCGATGTAAATGTCCTTGAATTTACCGAAACCAGTCGTCACTCCATAAACGATACGATTTTCATCGAGCACTCTTTCGATAATGGCGCGACTGTTAGATATCTGCAGCTGGGCGGCGGCGGAAAGGGCAACCGGGCGGTTGTGTCGTGCCACTTGTTCAAGCTGCTCCAGGCTGACATTGTTTCCATCGATGAGCAGGGTATCGTTTGTCGTTTTAGTTGTATTCAATTGGTTCTTCGGGGGACATCAGTGTTGGCGGCAAGGCTAACAGACTTATCAGGCTAAAGTGCAACGACTTCGCAAAGATAAGCACTTTTAAAACTTTCGCTTGCCTCCAATCCCGGTTGGTGCCATAAAGCGGGACTGCTGCCTGAAACTGCGGCTTTGATTAAAGCCAACCTTAAAATGCTTGGCCGCTTTTCAAACTGCTGCAAGCGACCGGCAACTTTTCTTTTAGTGCCAGGCGTGGGGCATAGTGGACGTATTGCCTGGAAAAGTGCGAGATTCGGTTCAAAGTCTCCTAAAAAGAAATCTGGAGACGTGGTAAGAGAAATCGCATTGGCAGCCTGTACCTGGCTGACTTTATCGGTTATAAAGATGATCCCATGGTAAGATGACGTAGAGTTGAGATTTGAATGCAGCCGAGCTTTTACAGTGATTAAAGCAACTTACGGCTTTCCGATATCCGGTGCGCTTGGCGATAGTGGCGAAAAGCCCTTATTGCCAGCCAAAGCACTTTTGGGAAGACGCGGAGCGCCTCTGGGACGCCTCTGGAGTGGACTGTTTGTTGCCTGTGCTCTCAGTCTCGGCAGTTTCGCCTGCCTGGCGCCAGCTTTTTCCGACTCGCCGTCTAATCCAGACCTGGAGAGGATGGAGCAGAAATTTTTTCAACATAGCTATGCCAAGGACGAACTCACTACTCGCTTAGAGCGTCTGGAGAAGATGGTGTTTGGCGAAGCCAAAACAGGCAGCGATGCCGATCGCTTAGCCAAACTAGGGCAAGCTATTCCGGCGACGAGCCCGAGCGAGCCCAGTCCGGGCACTGATACTGCCAGTGGTGGCGGTAACAGCGATGTAGCTAGCACGCCTCGCCGCACTCCGGTACGCACACCGAAAACTCCGGCTGCACCGTCAACCAATTATGACGACAATGATGTTGCTGACAAACCGGCGCCTGGCGATGAAAAATATCCTGCAGTAACTGCGATCGAGCAGAAGGTTCTGGGCCGAGATTATGCGCAGGATCCAGTCAACCAGCGTTTGGCTCGCTTAGAGACGAAAGTGTTCGGCAAGCCTTCCGGTTCGACTGATTTGAGCGACCGTGTCGACGCCTTGAAAGGGCGGACCGGCATCGATATCACTCGCCAGCATCCACGTGGTAGTGACTGGTCTGATGATGATGACGATGATTCTTCCAGTACGCCGCCCGTGGCTCGCAATCACAATCGCAATGGTGGTGGCATCCCCGGTAACAATCCTCAGGCCGATGGTATGAGCTTCAGTGGCCGCAACCTGCGTCAGGATATGAATCAATTCTTCGGTGCAAATGCCGGCAGCGGTTCGTATGGCTTCGGTGGTTCCGGCACGGGCATGGGGGCAGGATTCATCAATCCGACTGCACCATCGGGCTCGTACGGCTCCGGTGCTTATAGAGGTGGGGGTCAAGCTTACGGTGGTGGCAATCAGGGATACACATCACCTTATGGTGGCGGTAGCCCAAGTTATTCGTCGCCCAGTGGTCGTGGCTCTTATCGGAGTGCACCGCCGGCGATGGCTGACAGTGGTCTCGGTCTGACTCAACAAGTTACGGCGCTGGAGACTTCTGTATTTGGCAAAACTTATCACGACGCTTTACCAGATCGGCTCAGTCGCTTAGAGGCTACCGTGTTCCCGCAACAGAAGCCGTCTGATGACCAGACTCTGCCTGATAGAGTATCACGACTGGCTGCGGTTATTCCGATCGATACCAGCCAAAACAAACGAGTCGCGCAACGCCCTGACGACTATGTCGACATGGACGGTACGCCAGCGCAGCAGCAAGCACAGCGGCAGAAGAACAATGGCGGACTGAGCAAGATTATGAATTCGCTCAGTGGCATGTTTGGTGGCGGCATGGGCGGTGGCATGAATGGTGGTATGACCGGCGGTTATGCGATGCAGCCTGGCACACTGGCAACTGACCCGCAAACAGGAATGCTAATCGATCCAAGCACCGGCAA
>CAJCHQ010000931.1 GCA_903970295.1 Bryobacterales bacterium | reverse complement strand
GGGAGTTCTTGAAGATCAGGGCGCGGTTGTACCAGGCATCGTCGCATTGGGGATCGAGGGCGATCGCGGCATTCAGGTAGTGGAGAGCTTGACCGTCCTGGTGCAAGGCGGCGTAGGCTTTGCCCAGCCCAACGCAAGAGCGGACGCCGGGTCCGGATTTGGCCAGGACGGCTTGCAGGTCTTTGACTGCTTGTTCGTTTTTGCCCTGGGTTTGTTCCAGCAAGGCGATCTCAAGTGGCGGGCCGGGATCTTTCGGGTTGGTGTCGGCGAGCACTCGATAAAGTTCTTCGGCGACGGCGGGCAGATGCCATTTGACTAATTGGGGGGCAAGAGATGCGACCATGCCAAGGCGGTTTTCTTTGACGAATTTCAAAGTGCCGATGGTCTGACGATCGGTGAGATAGCGATAGCCGCAAAAGACGAAAATCGAAATGATAATCGGGGTGAGATACCAGGTGCCAAGCCCCGGGCCTGAGGCTGGGCGCTTCTGCACTTCTTCGACTATGTTCCAGGACTGGCGGCGCACGCTGGCGGCGAGCGAAGTGGATTTGTCGGGCTCAAAAGTGCCGGGTTGGGAACTGTTGGCCGAGGCAGCGCCTGGCGGTGAAGGGTTATTATTGACGCCACTACCATTGGTGCTAGGATCCGGGCTAGGATCTTGATCGGCTTGACGTTTCGACCATCTATTTGGATCTCGGGCGCTCATAAAAAGTCACTTCGAACACGTTAGGGGACCGCGAAACTCAGCGAAGTTATACCCGCCAGCAAGCGCTATTTCTCGGCCGGGATGACCACGATTCTGCCCGAGGCGAGAAAGGGTTCCTTGGGTTTGTCTTCGTGAGTGATCCAGATGCTGACGAGATAGATCCCGGGGCGCCACGTGTCAGTCGCTGCCTCGACCGAAAATTCCAGACCGGAGTCGGTCTCTTTGGTCATAAGCGGTGCCGGTGACGGCAGCGGGGCGGGGAAATAAGTGACAATACGATCCTCGGGCGGGCCGTAGGCTCTCTGTCGGCTCAGGCTTTGCAGATCCATCGGCTGCGGCAACTCACCGCGGAGAATGTCGACGTTGAACAACTTGAAGCCTTTGACTAATTTGCCGCTAATCGTAAAGCGATCGCCGGTTTTTATGCTTTGCGGGATATCGGCGTACTCACCGTATTTGTTGATGAACTCCTGGTCACAGGCCATGCGCATGCCGACCCCGAGTTTCGAAGCCGCGCTCAGACCGATACCAACACCTGTGTGGTCGGGATCGATTATGTTTTTACGGTGCCCGTCGTAAGGCGGTTTTTCGCCAAAGAAAGATGTTTCCATCTTTTCGATTTCAGGACGATGAAAGATAGGACCTGTAACCAAAGGAATCTCGACGAGCGCTCCAGTACCACTCGATTCATTGACGGCATCGAAGTATACATTTTCCATGTCCCAATCTTTGCCACCAGATTCGGTGTAACGTTGGAAAGGATCTTTGCCCTCGAAATTCCAGTGACTCAAATAGCCTTTCGTGGCCATATCGTCACTGTGTGATTGCGCCGCTCTGGTGCCCGCTTCGTCTAGCACTACCGGCTTGAGATTGAGCGAAGCTCGGTCTTTGTTGATCAGAGAGAGCAAATATTCTCTGGCTTGTTCGACGGTCAAATTCTCACGATCGACTAGAGGGCTGTTCATGTCGTCATGAACCAAGCCGCCATAGTCTGCTCTGACCGGGGCAGAGAAAATCGAAATGACAAAGAGAGTGGCAATTACAGCAATTGATCGGCCGCCTAAACTGCGCATTGTCGTTGTCAGGGTTGCCATTGTGCGAGTGGTTAAACTTTGACCGCAGTGCGAGTGACTGGTGCGACGTTGCCGGAAGAGGTCAAAAGTTTAGTCGTAAATTCATGCGCTTCGCGAAGTTCATGCAGTTCACGATTGACTAGATGCAGTTCCCGTTCGAGCACTTGGATACGTGTCTCCAGCATCGACACTGGCACCGAATCAGTTGAGATCGTAGGCTTCTTCTGAGCGAGCATCAACTCGGTGATCGGCCGTCTAAGAATCAAGACAATTACGATTAGCCAAAAACAGAAAACAGCAAACATAGAAACGGCCTCCGCATAAGATCGGATATTGCGACAGAGGCTACTCTAACATCAACCCAAAAACATCAGTCAAAGTTGTTCTTGACAATTAATAAATTACGTCTCATAATCAAGCTCTTCGGTTTCTCCATTCAGTCTTCCATAGCCAATCAGGGTGTTCTCCACCGGTGTTAAACCGCGGTTGGCGACGGTCTTGTGGCAAACCTTATCGGAGGGTCAATGTTGCTACGAAACCAGTCTATGGCAACTCAAATCGCTCGTCATGCCCAGGCATTTCAGAAACGTCTCCTCGCCAGCATGCGCGCGTCCTGCCTCAATTCCCGATTGACTCTAGCGCCTCCGCGTCAGATCGAAACGCGTGCCGAAGAGGCTGCCGTGGCCGAAATGCGCAAATGGCAAATCGTCAAAATCGCAACCGCCAAACAGGCTTATTGCCTGCATGATTTGGCACGCGTCGAGCTCGAGCAATGCCGAGCCCAATCGGCCGCGCGGTTGAAAAAGACAATCGAATTCGCCGATACTCTGCGCGAGATTCGTGTCGTGCAGGGGCTGCAGGTGCATTCAGAGATGTGTTTGTGCAAACACGATCTGGAATTGAATTAGCACCATATATGGTGAAAAAAAAAGGGCACCTCGAGGCACCCCTTTTTCGAATTTCGATTTCAGCTTTGATTCGGTCGGTTAGGTAATAATCGAAGCGACTACACCGGCGCCGACTGTTCTGCCGCCTTCGCGGATAGCGAAGCGCATGCCTTCTTCAACAGCTACAGGTTGAATCAATTCTACTTCCATGGCGACATTGTCTCCGGGCATGACCATCTCAACGCCAGCTGGCAATGTGATGGAGCCGGTCACGTCAGTCGTGCGGATGTAGAACTGTGGTCTGTAACCGGGGAAGAATGGAGTATGACGTCCGCCTTCTTCTTTGCTCAAAACGTACACTTCAGCTTTGAACTTGGTGTGCGGTTTGATTGAGCCTGGCTTGGCGATGACTTGACCGCGTTCGATCATTGTCTTGTCGATGCCTCTCAAGAGCACGCCGACGTTATCGCCGGCGATCCCGGAGTCGAGGGTCTTCTGATACATTTCAACACCAGTTACGGTTGTCTTCCGGGTATCTTGCAAACCAACGATTTCTACTTCTTCGCCGACTTTAACTTGTCCGCGTTCGATTCTGCCTGTTGCTACGGTTCCACGACCTGTGATCGAGAAAACGTCTTCAACTGCGAGCAAGAATGGTTTGTCGATTTCGCGAACTGGTGTTGGGATGTATTCATCGACAGCTTTGATCAATGCAGTCAAATTGGCTTCTTCTACAGGATCGCCTTGCAGACCCTTCAGCGCGGAACCGCGGATGAAAGGAAT
>CAJCHQ010000930.1 GCA_903970295.1 Bryobacterales bacterium | reverse complement strand
ACGTACAACGCAAAGCAGATTCAATTTGTAACTCACATAGTCGAGTACTTGACCAAAAACGGCATAATGGACCCTGCGTTTCTTTATGCACCGCCTTTCACCGACTAAAGCTTCATGTAGACATCAGGACGTTGAAAATCGAATCGAAAGGTGCTTCGGAGAAGAGAGGCAGAGCGCGGTGGTGGCACATTTTGTAGATTGCATGTATGCACTTTTTTGGAGCTACAAAAAAGGATCACTGTTCAGTTGTAGGCGCAGCTGAATAACTTCTGCAGGAATCGATTCATTGATAGGCTGCGAATCGCACGTATTAAGCGCGTTGATACCAAGAAGCATTCTCCTCTTTCTAGCAATCGAAAGAATACGCCACCAAATTTAAATATTCAAAACACAACTTCTGGCAAAAACTCGTTAAAGGGAGCAAATGAGTTCTGCCTGTCACACTTCTGTTAAAAGCAAACCTTATCATTGAACGCACATCCGAATGCGGGTGTTTAAAGGTAGTTGCTGGCTGGAGACGTTAACAATGAGTTTCGGTATTCATAATTCATCAGATGCACCCGAAAGTAGATTGAGTGCTAATGATCATACTGAGCCAGCCTCTACCTGTTGGGGAAGTACTATTCATGAATGTTACTCGCGGGCTCTCCCCGCTAGCACTAAATCAAGTCAGGCAGAGGCACTACTACCCGGTCTGGAATTGATTGATGACCACAACTCTCCTCACCCATCAGGCAGAGAGATCACAACAGCCGCACGTACTGACGCGAGCACCCCCGAAGATAAAAACAGCGGCGACAAGAGTTCTAAAACGCCTCCGATAAGCCAAGAAAAACCATCATTGGCTATAAGTGGGAGTGAAGCAACTTCGCAACAAATTCAACAGAAGTTAGATAAAGCCGCTCAAGAATTAGCACTCGCGAAAACCCCAGAAGAAAAAAAAGCGGTTTTGGCTGAAATTGGTGCATTAGATAAGACTGCTGTAGGCAATTTGCAAACTCTAAATGCAGCTGCGAACAACGAATTCACGGAACTGTCAAAACCTTACCCTGAATTTACAGCGGCGGCAAAACAGCAAAAAGAAGCTGCTACAAAGCTGAACACCGAAATGGACAAACTTACACCGGCTCAACACAAAGCTCTCGATCCAGAGATCGCATCTTACGTGAATGGAACTGATACTCCGAGCCAGAAAAAACAGTTTGAACAAAAGTTGTCGGCACAGGGTCTCAATGGTCTCTCAGATGCGTTAAAGAATGTAGGCCATGTTGTGGCGGAGACTGACGCTGCATTAGCTCCGGGAGAGCACATCGAAGCTACCTTAGATACCCAATTTGGACCTTCACTCACATCCGCAAAAGAAGCTTTACTTCGCACACTTAAGCTAGAAGATCAGGCTTTGAGAGAAAATGGTGAATCACCCGAAGGAAACAATGCAGCGGGCCTTGTAGAACAACAGATTCAAGGACTAACACAGCAATTGGCTTCAGCTGACCCCGATGGCGATGGGCAATAATTGAAGCGCATAGCGCTCAACAACTGACTTTCTTCTAGCAAGCGGCGCAACGATCAAGTGGCAATAGCTTCTGTATTCAATCAGTTTCAAAACTTTTCGCGCCGATGATCTGATCTGACGCGCAGACTCGATTGCCAGCCAATTTCTTTTCCTCTAGCTTGAGTGCTGCATTACGAGTTCAAAAATTGTCCGCCATCACTGCAATTCAAATTTGACTCGCTCTCTGAAGATCGCGTTCGAATTCAGCTAGTGAAGCCATGATGGTGGCAATTAGGTTTCCTCTGTTACATCTTTGTTATCGTTCGTAAGTACGCTGTTTCTTGCAATCGGTAGCGAAAAAATTTGCTACTCACTTATAAAAAGAGGATTATAAAATGTCAAACGCACCAGTGCCAATGGAAAATCTCAACGTATCAAAAATCAGCGATAGCGCACCACATGCGGAATCACTCAGTCAGAGTATCCAGTCTAACAGAGAGGCCGAGCGGTCTGCCAATGCTCAAATTAGTAATGATATTTCAACTCAAGCTTCTCATGCAGACAAGTATCTCCCGCACATTTCGTTAGCTCAAAAACAAGAAGCTATCAAAGAGCTGGAAAAAATGGCAGACAAGAACCAGGCTGCCGGAAAATTGGAGCCCGCAGACCCTGCACTTGCTAGCATCGCCGCCAAGGCAACTGGACTGCCAGATTTAGCAACGAGGAACGCAGAATTAAAAGCGCTTGAAAAGATGGCTGACAAGAATAATGCCAGCGGAGAATTGATGCCTGTGGGAAAGGTTGCTATGCATCAAGGGCTGGAATAGTAATAGAAATGGCACTGGCGAAGAATCGGTCGGTTGAGAGGTCGCACCCCCCTCTCTTCCGCCCCGATAGCTCAATAACTGCACACACTCTGCGACGCTAACGTCGGGAAAGGAACGAATTCTGTCACGGTTTTGTAATGTCGTCCGAGTATTCTTCAATCAGCCCAGGTTTTAGATGACCGGCTTGCATTAGTCACCTCAATTTAGGAGTAAGTCAAATGGTATTTACAAATCCGCACAAGGAAATAGAACCTTTAAAAACTAGTGAGTCAGCTGGAGATATGACTAGCCATCGCCTTCTAGCTGATGCATCTCCAAGCAGTAGCCAGCACCGCACGGCTGCCATATGCGGCGGTGATCAAAGAACTGAGCCTCATGGCGCCGACGGATTTATCGATTGCGGCCCGATACCAGGTTATCATAAGCCCGATAGTGGTGCATTCATAGCGCCCGGAGCTGTGGACGTATCCGAACCGGCCAAGCCTCAAGCTAGAAAATATTAGCCCGTGTTTGTTACCTTGAAGAAGGCGAAGAGCTAATTTTGCCGCATCAGTTAAGCTGCCACAACGATAGATACTACTTCCATCTTGCGCACCAGCCCAACCTCCACCAGACCATGAAAACCAAATCGCCGCATCAAGTCGTCCT
>CAJCHQ010000929.1 GCA_903970295.1 Bryobacterales bacterium | reverse complement strand
GCGGAACCTGCCGAAAACAAAGGGACGAATCGCTTGATCTTCGTAGGCGCCGACCAGCAGTCTATCTAGTCCCTTGTTCATCGAAATGTTGAAGTGATTGAACCAGAAGTCAGTCATCACTTCTTCCAACTGATTGGGATCTTCCAATGCTCTCTGCAGTTTTGCAGTAGTGAATTTTTCTGCCGTCGTTTTATAAATTTCTTTTGTCGCTTCGTTAACCTTCTTCTTGGTGCCGACGGCTCCGTCGGTATCTTTCTGCACAGCCTGCATCCTGCTTTCGCGGAACTGGCGCAGCAGATCGAGAGTGCTATCGCTGTTTGTCGCTTTTGCTGGAGTAGCATTCAGTTGTTGTTCAATGTACGCTTTGACGCCCATCGCTTTGACTTTGTCGATATCGCCGGGGCGAGGGCCGAAAGCTAAGCGATTGAGGACGTGTACAGCCTGTTCGTCGGCATCGGGTGCTGCATCGACTGCAGCACCATTTAAGAGGAAAGAGAAAAGTATCAGGCAGGCAATTTTTTTCATGGTGCAAAATCCTTACGCTGATATTGACAACGTACTGAAGAGTAAAAAAGTTCAATCTTTTTGCATTAAAAATTTGTGGAGCCTTTGTGAAGTGCAAGAGAAATGGCACTCAATCAATGAAGCGTGGGAAAAAGCGAGTTTCATAATATTTTGTGCAAGCTCTGTGTAATGCCACAGTTACCGGTTTAATCCTTTCACTTATCTTCTTCCCCAAAGAGGCGCCTGGCATACCACGTATGTCGGTCCTGCCGGTGCGACCGTGCCAAATATCTTATAGGTGGAAGATCATGCAAAGAAATCTGGACGGTCGATTAGACCGTGCATTGGATTGTTATTTGGGCGCCTGGGATATGCGCCTGCTGAATCAGCCGCGCAAGCGTATTCCCGTCGCTTCGTGGCTGATCGAGCATGGCGAGTGTTTGGGCGAAATCATGTATTTGGCTGGGCAAGCGCTTAGTTGCGTTTGCTTTGTCATTTTTGTGATCTGGGAAGCGCTATTTGGTGAACGTCATCCGCACGACACAGTGCAACATCGCCTGCGGGAAGAGCGGCGACAGGCGCAATTCGAGGAAAATCGGCGTCTGCACAAATTGAGTTATGGCAATCTTACAGAGAGAAAGGCAGCGGCCATGACCGCTGACGAGCTTGAAGAAGCTGTGCAGTATCGCAGCAAATCAGGGCATCTTCTAGATGTCGTCGATCACGGACCTCTCCATCCGATCCGATACGCTCAGTGTCTGGGAAACCTGCAGCGCGATCAAATCGACCTGGCGTCGGTAAGAAGAGACATAGTATATTGGCAGCAAAGGCTCGAGTGCGGCGAAGACGCTTTTGCGCAGCGAGGTTTGTCGGCAGCTTTCGAACAAGAAGCTGAGTTGAGACAACGGATCGATCATATGGAGAAAGAGTTGAACAAAGTGGCGCAGTTCTAGTCCCACTCTTACTTTTTCTGTGACCGCGCCCAAGAGTCTTTCAATGTGACGATGCGATTGAAAACAAGTGCTTCAGGTTGGCTGTCTTTCACATCGGCAATAAAATATCCCTGCCGCTCAAATTGAAAACGATCGCCGGGCTTCGCTTCTCTCAGGCTCCGTTCCAGCTTGCAGCCCCTAATCACCTGCAGAGCGTTCGGGTTGATGGCATTGAGAAACTCACTGTCTTTGCCCGTTGGTGGCGCTTCTTCCGAGAGTAAACGATCGTATAAGCGCACTTCTGCGTCCACTGCGTGGCGGGCGCTCACCCAGTGAATCGTGCCTTTCACTTTTCTCCCGACTGGATTATCGCCGGGTTTTACCTCAGGATCATATTGGCAGCGCACTTCGATTACTTTCCCGTCGGCATTCTTAACGACATCGGTGCAGGTGATGCAATAGGCATAACGCAATCGCACTTCCTTGCCAGGCGCCAGCCGGAAATAATCCTTTGCCGGCTCAAGCATGAAGTCATCTTGCTCGATGTAAATCTCTTTGCAGAACGGTATTTTGCGCGAGCCTTCTTTAGGCACATCATGTGGCCAGTAAGAGGCGTCCAGTTCTTGTACTTCGGATTCGGGAAAGTTTTCAATCACGACTTTCAGCGGTTTCAAAACTGCCAAGACGCGGGGCGCTTTTTGATTCAGATCGTCGCGAATACAAAATTCCAATTGGGCCATATCGACTGTGCTATTGGCTTTGGCGATGCCCACGCTGGCGCAAAAAGCGCGAATGGCTTCAGGTGTGATACCACGCCGCCGCATGCCAGCGATTGTGGGCAGCCGTGGATCATCCCAGCCGCTGACATGCTTGCCTTCTACGAGTTGCAAAAGTCGACGTTTGCTCATGACCGTATAATTCAAATTCAATTTGGCAAATTCATATTGATGCGGTCGACTGGGAAATTTTGCGTAGTCGATCAGATTGTCGATCACCCAGTCGTACAACTCGCGGTTGTTTTCGAATTCGAGCGTGCAGATGCTGTGAGTAATACCTTCGATTGCATCCGAGATCGGGTGAGCATAGTCGTACATCGGATAAATGCACCAGGCATCGCCGGTCATGTGGTGCGCGGTGTGACGAATGCGATAAAGCAAGGGATCGCGCATTTTCATATTGGCATTGGCCATATCGCCTTTCGCCCGCAACACATGCTCGCCTTCTTTAAAATCTCCTTTGCGCATGCGCTCGAATAAATCGAGGTTTTCTTCAATGGTGCGCTCACGATAAGGACTATTCTTGCCGGCTGTTGTGACGTTGCCTCGATATTCTTTGATCTCGGCGTCGCTCAGGCTGCATACGTATGCTTTGCCAGACTTGATCAAATGCTGACCGTATTCGTACATTTTCTCGAAGTAATCGCTGGCATGATAAAGTCCGCCCCATTCAAAGCCGAGCCAGCGAACATCGTCCTGGATGCCGTCTTCGAAAAGGGTGTCCTCTTTGGCTGGATCGGTGTCATCGAAGCGCAGATTGCAGTGTGTGCCACTCGCCGGCAATTTCTCGCCATACTCGAGAGCCAGCCCGAAGTTCAAGCAGATTGATTTGGCGTGACCGATGTGGAGAAAACCGTTTGGTTCAGGGGGGAAGCGCGTGATTACTTTTTCGTGGCGCCCTGCTTGCAGGTCGTCATTGATGATATCTCTAATAAAATCGCCCGGTTTTGTCGGTGCTTGAGTGCTAGAGGTCACGGTTTCCTGCCTTTCTGCCATATCAATATTTCTCTGGAAAGGCTCTATTTTACTCTAACCCAAGCGGGGGCAGCCCTTTTGATCCTCTGGATGATTAAAGCGATGTTATTTTGTTACTTTCTGCGCCTTAGTCCAAAATTCTGTCCAAAATTTTTTGCCCTCGTATATAAGCGCTACGTTGGTGATTACGATTTTTCCTATTGAGCTTCGTAATTCCAGTTGGAGCGCCGGGCGAGCGCATTATGTTGGCGAATGACTGAACTGTGATGACATCGACTTACCAATCTCCTGGGATCGCACGCGCCGCCGGTGACAAAACCGACAGCGGTAAAGCTCAAACCAGTGATCAGACTAAAGATCAGGTGGCGAATAATCAGATCGCCGATCCGAGCAAACTTCGCGCCGATTCACAACCTGCCCCAAGTTCGACTGCCGCGCCCAAAGTAGAAGACAATCCTGTTCTCAGCGACGGTTCATTGGTAGTCAGCGGTGTTGATAGTTTGTATGCTTCGCCGACTAGCTCTTTGACGATCAAATCAGTAGAGAGTAGCCTGCCCGACATGAGCAGTATTTATCAAGCTGTCACTAATAATTCTACTGTCGGGTCTCTCGCCCGCGGTTTCTCGAGCATAGTCGATCCTTTCGACTTTTTAACAACATCGGGACAGAACGCTTTTGATGATTCCAAGTATGTGTCTAATGATCAATTGACTCGTGACTTTCAGCAAACGAATCAGAATCTCAAAGTGCAATTTATCCAAAGCAAAATGACTCCAGAAATGATCACTAAAATGAGAGCCGGCATCGACCAGGCATTCCAGGCTTCATACGGCACTGCTGCCGCGGACGCAAATGGCACTGCCGTCGCTGATGCGAGTGTGACGTTGTCGCCGGAGGCGCAAGCTCTCGAAGCCAAAAGAGAAGATGCAGCTAAGAAGCACAAACCAGGTGATAAGTGGTACGTCGATAATAAGCTTTACCAACTGGACGCTAAGGGCGACCTGCTCATATACACCGATGATCATCACATGCAATGGATCGGCAGTGATGGCAGTCAATACGAAAGAAATGACGGTGTGCAAATCTGGCGCAAGGGTGGTCGCGAAATTAAAGCGGAAAAAGACGGACAGACCGAGCGCTACACATACAGAGCTGCTGATGGTAGCTATCAGGTGATCGATGGCAAAGCGCGAACTTTGGTTGAGAAGCTAGGCGAGTTCCAGTCCACTTTTATCGCTGCCCCTGAAATGACTATGGAAACCGAGCGGGCTCTGGTCATGACTCGAAAAGATGGTCTGATTGCTCACGGAGACGCGGTCGGATTGCTGAAGACTGATGCTCAAGGCAATCGCATCCTCTTGGACAGCAAGTATGGTGTGTACATATATGGCAAAGACGGCAAAAATTACCACATCGATAAAGATGGACACCTCATGCTCATTGACAGCAATGGTGTCAGTCATGAGATCAAAGAACTTTCTGGAATATTGACGCGCAATGCCGATGGTACTTTTCAATTCGGTACGATCAAGATTGAACAAAACGGCTCATTTGTCGATTCTGAGCGCGACATCCATATGGCTGCCAATCAGATCACATATAAAGTTGGCGGCCACTCATACAGGCAATTGTTGCAAAATGGGCACTGGCTGAAGTACAAAGATGGCGTCCTGGCCGCTGATTCCGAAACAGCGACTGGCAAAATCAAATTGCTGGAAGACGGCAAGCCAGTGCTCAATTACGATTTTAATCAGCATGAGATGAAGGCTATCGGTATCACATTCGGGCCCACGGGCACGAAAATCGATCGTGCTGATTTTACGATCGAAAATTCTGGTGCTGTGAAGTTCGACGATGGCTCAGTCTGGTCGGGCACTGCAGCATCAGCCGCTGGTGCTGATTCTGTGCAACGGGAAGCGGCGATCTCAGCTTCCGGAGCTGTTTCTGATTTTCTCGCGCAAGCAACCACAGTCAGTGGCAAAGCTGCATCTCAAATCACTGAGGCGGATGTCGGCGTCTTGCTCAATCTGTACATGCAGCTAGGTGCACTGGGAGCCGCTTTGCCGGACTCCGGAGCAACCTCGGTAATTATCGGTGCCGGCATGCAATCTCTGGGTAGCAAAATGGAATCAATGAGTGCCCGCGCTCAGGTCAACGAAAATATGCGAGCGCGTGGACTGGCAGTCGTCTGAAGTGCTTATTCTGTGAAGGCTCGCCGGCCAGCTCTGTTGGAGCACGAGTATGCGACGGCTTTGTCTATAGTTTTTCCCAGGCGGCGCCACCGCTGCCGGTGTCCATGACATTGATATTCAATTCGCTCAATTGTTTGCGAATCAAATCGGAAGTGGCGTAATCTTTTTTCGCCCGGGCTGATTGCCTGAGCTCCATGAGTAAATCGACAATCTTAGCGGCCGTGCCACTGTCGATCACCCGGCGTTTATCATCTAGCTTTAATCCGAGCACTGCGGCATAACGTTTCAATTCTCGTGCATACTGCGGGCGAACCTCTTCTTCTGCCTGCTGAATTTTGTCGGCGAAGGCGAATAGAGCTGAAAGAGCAACCGCAGTGTTGAAATCATTGTTCATTGCTTCTTCGAAATCCTGGCGCATAATTCTCACTTCTTCAGAATCAGCCACCGGATCGGCAGCGCTTGCTGCGGGCTGACTATTCACAGCGCTTTTGCCGTCAGCATGATCGTGATTGCCGTTAGCATTATTAGCCCCATTGGTTTCGAGATTAGTACTTTGATCGTAACCGGCGGCCCGAGCCAGTCTGGAGGCAGCGGTTTTGGCCGCGAGCAGGCTTTCGGCCGTAAAATCAATCGGATTGCGGTAATGTGTTTGCAACAAAAGCAAGCGTAACGTGTCGGGTGAGAAATTCTGCAAAAGGTCGTGAATGGTTTTAAAATTGCCCACGGATTTGGCCATCTTTTCACCACTGACCTGGACGAAACCATTGTGGACCCAGTATTTCGCCAGTTCTTTCCCATGCAGAGCTTCTGACTGAGCAATCTCGTTCTCGTGGTGAGGAAAAACCAGATCTTCGCCACCACCATGAATGTCGATCGACTCGCCGAACAAAGCTTTGATCATTGTCGAACACTCCAGATGCCAGCCCGGGCGGCCGCGACCCCAGGGGCTGTCCCAACCGAGTTCTTGTGGCTGCGCCTTTTTCCAGAGGGCGAAATCGACAGGGTTGTGTTTGACTGCTTTTAGATCTTGCTGCGACCGCACCTGATCTCTCATGCCGGTCATCAGTTGATCGAGATTCTGTTTGCTCAATTTGCCGTAATCTTTGAATTTATCGACGGCGAAATAAACGTCCCCGTCGACTGCGTAAGCGTAGCCCTTGCCGATTAAATCGTCGGCAAACGTGAGCATTTTTGCTATGTACTCTGTGGCGCGCGGTTCGAAGTCTGGCAGCTTAACGTTGAGAGCCTCCATGTCGCGCCAGAATTCATAGGTGTAGAGTCTGGCGAGCTGCTCCGGCTGAATGCCGCGTTCGCGAGCACGATTGATGATTTTGTCGTCCACGTCGGTGATGTTTCTGGCAAACTGCACGTCAAAACCGGCATAACGCAGGTAACGTTGAATCACGTCCCAGACGACGAGCATGCGCGCGTGGCCAAGGTGGCTCGAGTCATACACGGTGATTCCGCAGGCGTAAATCGTGACCGATTTGCCCGAATGCGGGACGAACGTCTCTTTCTTGTTGCTTAAGGTGTTGAATACTTGTAAATCTGCCATGCCTAGTTCTTTGTTTTGTCGAGGAGTGTGACGTCGTCTAGCAGGAACGACATACTCCTAATGCCGCTTCTAATCTTGATCTGACTCGCTTTTCGCCAAGCACGGAAAGCATTGAGCCTAAATCAGGACCTTGTGTTTTGCCCGACAGGGCGGCCCTTAGCGGCCAGTATAATTCTTTGCCCTTCACCGCCAACTCTTTGCCGATGCCGTCAATCACGGCTTTGCAGCCTTTGTGATCGCCCCAGGGCAAAGTCGATAAATTGTGTAGAGCTTGATCGAGTATTTTCTTTGCCGAAGGGGCCTTGAGCACAGAATCTTTCAATTCCTGGGAAATTTCCAGGTTGGTGGCAAAGTAGAAATCGGCCGCGCCATTAATTTCAGAAAGTTTCGTTAGTCCTTCGCGCACCGAACCAACCAGCTCTTCGAGCTTGTTTTCGCGCTCGTAAGCGGCAACGTGGTCTGGGTCCAGCCACGCTTTGGCGCGTTCAGTGATGACTGTGAGCGGCAGTTCTCGAATATAGTGGCTGTTGAACCAGTCTAATCTTTGCGTGTCGAATACCGCTGGACTCTTGCTCACGCGGTCGAGACTGAACATCTCGCAGGCTTCATCGAGTGTGAAAAACTCTTTGCCGTTTGGCGGCGACCAACTCATTTGCGCCAGGTAATTGACGATTGCTTCCGGCATATAGCCGTGGGCTCGATAGTAGCTTATATGCACTGATTCACCATGAGCTCTCTTGGAGAGCTTCTTGTGCTCGGTGTCGTTCATCAAGGGGACGTGCGCGAATTGCGGCTTTGCATAACCCATTTCCTCATAGAGGAGAATTTGTTTGGCAGTATTGGATATGTGATCTTCGCCGCGAATCACATGCGTCATTTTCATGTCGATGTCATCGACTACGACCGCAAAGTTGTATATGGCGACGCCGTTGGATTTGACAATCACCATGTCGCCACCGAGGTCCGATGTGCTGAAAGATATGTCTCCTTTGACGCCATCGTGCCATGACACCACCCGCGGTTCTTCGATGCGAAAGCGGATCGACGGTATGCGTCCTTCGGCTCTGAATTTCTCAGCTACTTCAGGCGCCAGATCGCGGCCGCGGTTGTCATAGCCTTGATTTTTGTCGCTTTGCTTTTCCTTCAGTGCCGCTAATTCTTCCTGGGTTTCGTAGGCGAAATAAGCTGCACCTTGGGCAATCAGTTTGTTGGCTAGCGCACTGTAGTGGTCTACTTTTTCAGTTTGACGGTACGGTGCGTGTGGTCCGCCGATATCCGGACCCTCATCCCAGGTCAGTCCGAGCCAGTGCAAACCGTCGATTATGTCTTGCGTGTAATCTTCGTGCGATCGTTGCTCGTCGGTGTCTTCCAGTCTAAAAACGAACGTCCCTTTATGCCTCTTAGCGTAAAGGTAGTTGTAAAGGGCGGTTCGGGCCGTACCAACGTGCAACATGCCTGTTGGACTGGGGGCAATTCGGACTCGGGGGTTTTCGTTCACTTTTGCCTTGTTCGTGCGTTTAGGAGCCACGGAGGCGCCTTAATGACGCTTACTGGGAGCTTACATCGGCTGCAAAACCTAGCAGGATTTTAACAGAAATCAAAAAGTGCCGGCACTCGCCATCTTTTCAAGTAGTTGAAATCATCTACCTGTGAGGCGTTTGCGCTTTACAAATGTCAGGACAAGACTTGAGACTAAGCTCACTCTCGGTCAACAAGTAATCGCCCTTTCAACTTTGCGGCCAGACTATTCCTTGCCCAGAACCAGGCAATCGACCATGGCTACACCGGAAGACATCAAATTCAACTGTTTGGCAGCGCCGCGCGATAAGTCTATGACTCGATCCTTGACGAACGGTCCGCGATCGGTGACTTGCACCACGCATGATTTGCCGGTACTTCTGTTCAATACAAGTAATTTGGTGCCGAAGGGCAGACTCTTGTGCGCTGCTGTCAAACCGTCTTGATCGTAGCGGCTACCATCAGCTGCTTTGCGTCCGTGAAATTTGCCGCCATACCAGGAAGCATGACCATGAAACCAATTACCTTTTGATTTCATGCTGACTGAGTCTTGACCGGCTAATTCGGCAATCTTCAAATATGTTTGCGGCAGAACTTGCACGCCCAGCGCTTGACGAATTTGATTGACGACTCTGTAGCTCTGCTCGACGGCAGCGTTCTTTGCACTGTCGGTGTTCGCTACTTCAAACTTAAACACCGTGTTGCCGTCAGCCGTGATCACAGCCGTGTCACCATCGTGGGAAGGCATCAGTTTGCTGGCATCTAGCTTGCTATCGCCGAGCAAATCTTTCAACTTTGCCGCCACTTCTTCGGCGGTTTCTTCGGCACTGCGACCGTTACTTTCGCCTTTGTAGGTGATCAAGTCTTTGCCATTGAGCGTCACTGACGCACAAGTTTGAGTCTCTTCCTGCCAAACGTTGGCAACGATCTCCGGATCGATATCAGGCAGGACTCCGGCTTGGGCCCTACTTCCGTTTGCGAAAGCGAATCCCAAGGCGCAGGCTGCAATCAATATGCAATTTAAATTACGTTGTTTCACGTTGGTCACCATACTGATCTTTCAGGTCTTTTTCGGATGAGGTCGGGAGCAAGCGACTTGCAGACCTACATAGTGATTGGGGCTGATCGAGACCGATGAAATCTTCGAACGGGGCTGTTGGTCGAAGCGTGCGAAAAGGTAGCAAACGAGTTGGTGGCGCGTCAAAGGAACCTTGGCAACAGCGCTTTTTGCGCCGGGGGCAGCGATTTTGATTTTCTGGGAGGAATCTAATTGCTGATGGGTTGACAAAAGCTCTTGATTGGGTTTGCTGGTATCGAATGGATATATCTCCTGTACCAATGAGCAACTCGCTAGCTGAGCCGAATTTAAGCTTGGAATTAGAGTGTAGTTGTCAGGAGGATTTGATTACGCTATGTAAAAGATGGCTTAAGCCAAAAAAATTTTTCCAATTCAGCCTCGAAAACGGGCTTTATATTCTTTGTCGGATTGGCTTGTGGACCGGGTCTCAACTCGATCGGTCCCGGTCCGATTTGAGTCTATTTTGTGCGTTACATTTAGCAATAAAATATTGAGTTGAGTAAATTCGTATGGAAGGAAAAAAATCATTGTCATGCTGGACCGGCAAAGTCTTATCAGGCTGGCGTTTCGGGTTGTTGATCGGTTCGATATTGTATGAATATGTAGTGTTGCTTCGCTTGGCATCGCCGCTTGAAATTGTGACCTCTTTTGCCTGGCGTAAAAAAAATGTTTTAGGTAAAGTGAGGACTCGGCCCCAATCTGTTTGGAATCAACCAGCCTCTTGGCCGGGGCGCCGAGACTCGATCTGGGTATATAGTTGATGTATTCGCCGACTTAGTAAGCCAGGAAACATGCAAATCGACGTATGTGACCAGTGCGGCAAGCCCGTCCAGGAAAGGTCAAGTTCTTCAACGCCTCCGATCTTTCAAGATAGCCGCTGCTGCTGCTCTTCAGACGCAGAAACGAAGCACGATACTCCGCCGGTCTTGGCGGAGGGCTCTGCCCGGCCGGCCGCGGCAATAGCGGGACGAATGCGCGTGCAAAATTCGACTATGAATGAGCCGGACGGTCTCTCCGCATGGGTTTCGCCTCAACCTTTTGGTTGGCCCGACGACGCGATCACGGGCAGTGATTTAGGTTTTGAAGCTGAAGCACAGCCTGTTGCTCCGCCCGAGACCAACAAGTCCAAAATTGAAAACGGACTGATAAATGATGAGCGCGTCTTCTCGCTTAAAAATGGCGATGACGAGTTGATTGGCAAAACCATTGACGGACAGTTTCAAATACTCGCAAAAATTGGCACCGGCGGCATGAGCGTTGTTTATCAGGCGATGCATCTCGGTCACGAGCAAATTGTTGCGATCAAAGTTCTGTGTCCTGAGCGCCAGCTCGACGATCAGGTTATTCAAAGATTGAAGCGCGAAGCTCAAGCGGCCTGTGCACTGGACCAAGAGAACATAGTAAGGGTGCGGCAGTTCGGGGTAGATGGTGGTGGCTACGCCTATCTCGTCATGGACTTTGTCGATGGTGAAAGTCTAGCCCACCGTATTTCGCAGCGGAAAACTTTGCCAGCGGCGGCCGTAATTCAGATCGCCAATGACATCGCCAGAGGGTTGTCCTATGCCCATAAGCATGGTGTTGTGCACCGGGATATCAAGTCTGGCAACATCATGATCTGCCAGGGCGCAGACGGCAATGAGCTGGCAAAAATAGTCGATTTCGGTCTGGCGAAAAGTTTGCTCGATAAAAGTGAATCGCAAGATTTGACCAAGAGTGGCGAGGTTTTCGGCAGTCCGTTTTACATGAGTCCTGAGCAATGCCGAGGACGAAAAGTCGATGCTCGCTCGGATATATATTCTCTTGGATGCGTAATGTATGAGGCCATCACAGGCTCTCCGCCATTTAAAGGGGAAAGTTGCCTTGACACTCTAATCAAGCATCTCAATGAAAAGCCTGCGCCGATCGGTAGAATCAAAGGTGGGCAGCACCTGGAAGCGATCGTTATGCACGCACTCGAGAAGCAGCCAGAATCTCGCTATCAGTCGGTCGACGAGCTAATAACAGATTTGGCTTTTGAATTGCCGTTGGCGAGATTGTCTGGGCGCTTGTCATTCGAATCGCCTCTGGCTGAGGTTTTGCAGAACACGATCGATGATTATGGTAGCGGTCGCTATGTGGTTGAGTTGTTCGATCCGGCTGCGCAGCGAGGAGGAAGCTTCGTTATCTGTGAGTCTCATATTGTTTCGGCTCAGATTGTTGAGCCAGCGCTCTCTGGCTATGAGGCTTTGCGCGTGCTTTGTCAAAGCGGATCTTGCGATTACAAGGTGTATGAGCTGGAAGATGGAGAGCCTGAGCCATTCTCCAGAAATGTCCTGATCAAGCTGACTAAATTCCTCGAGAAGCTGCCCTATTTACCTGAAGATCAAGGCGATTTGTTCGACCAAGAAAAATTGCTGGATCAAGTTTTTTCGAATGGGGTAGTGGCTGCAATGCCGAAGGCCGTGCTCGAAGAAATCCCGCACCATTCAGAATTGCCCGATGGAGCAGCCGACGAGGCAGACGACTGGCACAAAATCGCAGTCAAATTCTCAGAATCTGCGCCTCCCATTACTGCGACCTCGGCCTCTGCTGCGGCCGCTCCGGTTGCTGTGGACGAAGACGACTTGAGTTTGGCATCGCTAACTCAGCCGAAACGCCATGAATCGACAGCCTCCAAGAATGGACGCATCCTGAAAAAATCATTTGTCGGCCCGATCGCTGCTGTCAATTTTTTCTTTGGCCGTTTCTGGCGGCTGCTTGTGCCTTTGTTTATCTTATTTCTGTGCGTGCGTGTGGGCATGGTGGCGGTGCAGAAATTCAAACCAGCTGATAATCATGATTCACCAGCAGTCAAAGAAGTTCGGCATATCAACTCATTGCCTAAGCGCTTGAGTGCTATCCGACCGTTGAGAGTGCGTCATGCCGAAGCACCGGCAGCCCCAGCACCCAGTGTCGAGCCACCACACAGACACGCTTATCAAACCGCGCCCAGCAGTCAGTAAGAGCGTTTTCTCGTAGCGTATCGGCGACATTCTCGGCTGGAAACCTATCCTTATATATGTATACGTCTATGAGTTTTTGGCGCTGATCCAGCAACTGAGATTTGCAGCTAGAATTCTTCGCCAAGATATTTAGGGGCAATTCTTCGCCAAGGCCAAGATTTTCAGCCAGACTTCTTCGCCAAGACAAACAGCCATAAACCTTAGCTTGCTACATGCTTCGATCTCGAACACTAACCGCTTGCCGCCGGCTCTCCCGAATCAGTTCAAGAATTCCTGCATCCAGTTTTGATCCATGTCGAAATTGGCGTAGACGTTCTGGACGTCGTCGTGATTTTCGAGAATGTCCAAAAGTCTTAGCAGCAATTTCGCGACGTCACTGCTAGTCACTTCCACAGTCGATTTCGGTGCCATTGTTACTTCGGCCGAAGTGACTTTGTAGCCAGCCTGGACGAGCCCGTTTCGCACTGCTTCTAGCTTTAACGGCTGGCAAAAGACATAAGCTTCATCCGGTGCACTCATGTCCAAGTCGTCTGCACCGGCTTCAACCGCGGCTTGCAGCAGATCGTCTTCATTAAGCTTAGCGGATTGTTCAATGGCGATTTCACCACGCTCTTCGAAATTCCAGCCCACACAGCCAGTTTCACCCAGGTTGCCGCCGTATTTGGAAAAATAACTGCGAATGTCGCCTGCTGTGCGATTGCGATTATCTGTCGTGCAGCGCACAATCACGGCCACACCGCCTGGACCGTAGCCTTCGTAAGTCAGCTCTTCGAGATTATCGGCGCCGCCGCCTCCGGCACCCTTCTCAATAGCGCGTTGGATGTTGTCGTTTGGCACGCCTTCTTGCTTGGCACGATCGATTGCTTGTCTAAGCCGGAAGTTCGCCGCCGGATCGCCGCCGCCAAATTTAGCGGCGACGATAATTTCTCTCGACATACGCGCATAGACTACCCCTCTCTTGGCGTCTACGACCGCTTTCTGCCTCTTGATATTTGCCCATTTCGAATGACCAGACACAAACAACTCCTTGATAATCAATTACAAAGAAAAGTACCGGCTGTATAACCCCTATTCAAGCCTGAATCCAACGTCTTTTCCGCTTTTTCTTACTGAGAAAAGTGGTCTTATCCTAAACTTGTCAGACAGGATATTTGCTAAGGTAGGCGCTAACATTTTAGTTCACGATTTAGTCTGTCATTTTATGACTACTTATATATAGATGGCTCGTTCGGTAAAGGACAATTGTCATCAGCGTTCGTGGCTCCCAGAACAGGTAGGACATTATGAGATTGAAGAATTCTTTGGCGAGAGCATCATTCATTGTTGCTGGTTCGCTCACTTTGCTTAGTATGCCTCAGACTTTTGCTCAGTCTCGGCCCGATTTGTATACACCTGGGGGCAGATTGATTGCTTCCGCGCATCATTCGAAAAAGACGCTCAAAATCAAAATCGATCGCGAAGTGGTGATGGCTGACGATTTGATGCTCAAAGGTAAATATAGCGATGCCGCCGAGCTCTATCATCAAGTTGCCGGCAAAGCGCCAAAAAATGTTCCCGCCACAGTTGGCTACGGCATGGCCTTGGCTAAGCAGTTCAAGCTCGACGCCGCATCCGAGCAATTCGATAAGGCGCTCGCCCTCGATCCGCGTAATGCCATGGCTCACTCTGGCAAAGCAATGGTGATGTTCAACCGCTTGCAGTCTTCATCGAATACTGTGATCAAAAACAAAGACGCCCTTTTGAAGCAAGCTGAGGCCGAGTGCAAGGAAGGCTTGGCAATCGATCCAGGTATGCCCGAAGCGCATTACACACTCGGCATGATCTACAAAGAAGAAAATCGTCTGGACGACTCAATCAATGAGTTCAAGGAAGCCACCAAGATCGACCCGCAATATTCCGAGGCTTTCGCCGGCTTAGGCATAGCCCAGATGCAGCAAAATAATTTGGCTGATGCTACATCTTCGTTCAAGCAAGCGATTAGTTTGAATTCGGGTAATTCGACTGCCCACTTCGGGCTGGGCAAAGTCTATGTGAAACAGAACATGCCAGACGACGCCATCAAAGAATTGAATACTTCGCTTTATCAGAATCCTAATAGTGCACCAGCGAAGCTGGCTATGGGTGAGGCTTATGCCGAGCAAGGCAACACAGTTGCCGCCGTCAGCAGCTTCCAGGCTTCGATTGCAATCAAGCCGGAAAATCCAGATGCATATATGCATATCGCCGACATCCGCGAACAACGTGGCGATCTCGAGCATTCGATCGCCGAGTTGCGTTCTGGTCTCGAAATGAGCCCCAACAGCCCTGAACTGCATTCGCGCATTGCCGATGAGAGCTTGCGTTTGGAAAAATTAGACGATGCGATCAAAGAGTACACAACCGTTCTCAATCAGAATCCAAACGACGCCAACGCCGCCAAAGGCTTGACCCGCGCATATTATTTGAAGTCCAACAAAGAAGCGACCGGCGCTTTCTTCGCTTCCAATGAATACGAGAATGCCAAAGGCATGTTGGATAAAGCCGTGAAGATGAATCCCAACGACATGGAATTGAGATTGGCTCAAGCCAAATTGCGCTCCATGGCTGGCGAGAAAATCGATCTCTCTCAAGTCGGCACTCCGACTAACGATGGCGAACGACTGGCTTACGCAGAAGCGCTTTTGTCGCAGAACAATTTCAAAGACGAAGACGCTCAAATGGCTCTCGTTCTCGGCAACGCCAACAGCGCCAAGCAAGCTTTCGCGGTAGGCGATCTGGCTTTGATGATCAAAGACCTGCCTAACGCAGAAGCGGCGTACAAGAAAGCCGCTACTTTCCCTGGCGGTGATGAGCGCGCCAAGCGCAGTCTGGATGGCGTGGTCAAAGCCAAAGATGCGGCCAAGCAGGACCTGACTTTGGCTGGCGATCTTTCGCGCCGAAAACAATTGGCCAGTGCGATCGATAAATATCACGCGGCAATTTACGAAAACCCCAAGGAGCCTGCTTCTCGTGATGGTGTCGCGAAAACTCTCGAGCAACTGAAGCCCGAAGAATCAAAAGATCTGCGCGAAGCGATCACTCAATACAAAGCATATATCGTGCTCTCTCCAAATATTCCACCGAAAGAGTTGGAGAAATTGAACAAGCACATCACCACTCTCGAAAATAAAGCTTTCAAGCTCGAAGAGAAGGAAAAAGCTAAGGGCACAGCCAAGTAGAAATTTCCTCAAGGCCTCTGCTCTGTAATACAATACGGGCGTGGCAGAGTGGAAGAATAAAAACGTTACGGTGCTGGGTCTCGGTCGAAGCGGTATTTCGACGGCCCATTATTTGGTTGCGCGCGGCGCTCGGGTCACACTCTCCGAATCGCAGCAGCCGACCGAATCGCGGCTTAAAGACAAAGAAGAGTTGCAAGCGCTCGGCGTCTGTGTAGAGCTTGGCGGTCACTCGCGGGATGCCATCGAAAAGGCCGATTTGATCATCACCAGTCCCGGCATTTCGCCCAGTGCTGATGTGATTAGACAGGCTCTGGCAGCCGATCGTAAAGTCATCTGTGATATCGAACTGGCTTACAGAGAAACTCACACCCCAATGATTGCAGTCACCGGCACCAACGGTAAGTCGACAACGACTGCTTTAATCAGCTTTATTCTCGGACGCGCCGGCAAAAGAGCGCCTGCCTGCGGCAATTTCGGCAAACCGATATTGACCGAAATGCAGCCGCCGGTCGATTTTCTGGTTGTCGAAATCAGTTCTTATCAGGCTTACTACACGGCTGAATTGGCGCCATTCATCTCGATTTGGCTCAATCTAACACCCGACCATATCGAATGGCATGGCAGCATCGAAGAGTATATAAAGGCCAAACAAAAACTATTTCAGCATCAGACCGCTGAGCAGTTCGCCATTCTCAATTTCGATGATCCGCTCGTGGCTGAAACGAGAACGAAAGCCCAGATCGTTGGCAACAGCTCTGTCAGCGACTTGCCGAACTGCAAGTTGGCGGCATTCTTGCGCGGTGAAACTTTGATTTATCGGGAAAACGGGCGGGAGCACGAAATCTGCCGCACAGATGAAATGCAGATAATCGGTTCGCATAATATTGAAAATGCTTTAGCTGCGATCTCGGCTTGCGCCGTGGCCGGGCTAAAACCGGCGGAGATAGGACTTTACCTTAAAGAATTCAAGGCTTTGGAGCATCGGCTGGAGTACGTCGCCACCATAAACGGTGTCGCTTTCTACAACGATAGCAAAGCCACAAATACTGATTCTGCCATGAAAGCGCTAGCATCCTTCCCCAAAGACAAAGTGGTTTTGATTGCCGGCGGCCGAGACAAAGGAACGCCGCTTAGTGATTTTGTTTTTTCTGTGCGAAACCATGCTTCTGCTGTTATCCTCATAGGCGAAGCCAAGGAGCGTTTTGAGAAGGCTTTAAGGGATGGAGGAGTTAATGACATATATCCAGTAGGCAGTCTCGAAGAGGCTGTTGCTCTGGGCGCAAAATTGCAAGCTGGACCGGTTTTATTATCGCCAGCATGTGCAAGTTTCGATATGTTCAAAGACTTCGAGGATAGAGGCCGTGTCTTCAAAAGTATTGTCCGTTCAAGACTCTAGAAAAAGACGCCGTCGGGCTACTGCCCCCGGTCCTAGCAATGCCACTGTTGTGCCTCAGCCACCGCCGCCACCACCTCCCCCTGAAACTGAATTCAGGGGCTTGCCCAATCGGGCGATCATCACCATAGTTTTGTCTCTGTGTGGATTCGGTCTGATGGCTGTTTTCAGCGCTTCGGCGCCGGATGGTTTGCAGAGCTATCACGACTCTACTGTATTTCTGCGCCGGCAGGCGATCGCCTGCTTGATCGGATTGTTCGTGATGTTCTCGGTCAGTCGTTACGACTATCGGCGCATCAAAAAATGGGCCTGGCCGTTTGCACTCGTTTCGTTATTTCTACTGGCCCTTACGTTTGTACCGCATATTTCGGTGAACACGATGGGAGCCGCTCGTTGGCTCCAGCTGGGACCGCTTCAGTTTCAGCCATCTGAACTGTGCAAAGTGGCATCGATCATTCTCATGGCCTCTGGTCTGTCCAAATATTTCTGGTGGCACCGCCAAATCTTCTATCGTTTTCTGATCAGTATCGCTATGGCTGCGATCGTCGCTAAACAGCCTGACCTTGGGACCGCATTGATGATCGCCGGTGGACTGTTTGCCTTACTCTATGCCAGTGGCACCAATCAGGCTTTGTTGTTCGGTGGTCTATTGAGCGGTTTGCCTCTGGTGTGGCACCACATCAAACACACTGAATATCAGTGGAAGCGCATTCTTGCCTGGTTGAATCCGGAACTTTACCCGCAGACATTTGGCTGGAATACGATTCAAGCCGAGCTGGCGATCGGCTCAGGCAGCTGGCTTGGCACTGGTTTTGGTCGCTCGTTGCAAAAATTGTATTACCTGCCCGTTCAGCACGCCGACTTTATTTTTGCAGTAATCGCCGAAGAATTTGGTTTCCTGGGTTGTCTCGTCCTCCTCAGTCTCTTTGCCTTGTTCGGATATTACGGCTTCAAGACAGCTCTGGAAGCTCGCACTCTTTTTGGACGTTTTCTGGCAATCGGCATCACCAGCTCGATTACGATGCAAGCGATGGTGAACGTCATGGTGACGACGCGCATATTGCCGGTCACCGGCATCACGCTTCCATTCATCAGCTACGGTGGCACTTCGCTCGTCATCACTTTAACAATGGTCGGCATTCTGCTTTCAGTTTCCCGTGACCGCGGCAAGCTCGATGAAGACGAGGAATTCGATCATCCAGCGGAGTAACTAATGCTCAGGCACCGCATCGCTTTGACCGGAGGTGGCACGGGCGGTCATATCTATCCTGCTCTGGCAGTGGCACAACAGCTGAGCCTTGATCCAGAGGTGGAATCAATCCTATATATAGGAGCCAAGGGTCACGCCGAAGAAAAGTTGGCCCGGGACAACAATCTAGACTTTATAGGCTTGCAAGTCTCCGGCCTGCCGCGCCAGCTTTCGTCGAGTTTATTGGTGTGGCCATTTCAGACTGCAGCTTCGGTAATGGAGTCAAGACGAGTACTTAGCCTCTTTCGTCCAACCGCGGTTTTGGGCACGGGCGGATACGCCTCGGCACCGCCCCTGGCGGCAGCAGTTTTGTCTGGAGTGCCATTTGCTATTCATGAGCCTGATTCCAATCCGGGGCTTGTGAATAGACTATTTGCCGGCCGGGCTAGTCTTTGTTCGCTCGGCATGGAAGCTGCCAAATCGCGCTTCGAAGCCATGTCCAAGCACGTTGTCGTCAATGGTAATCCGCTTCGTGCGAGCTTTTTCAAGCCCCCTGCCCGGCAAGAAGCGGCCCAGACGTTCGGGCTTTCGCCCGACCTGAAAACATTGTTGGTCACCGGTGGCTCCCAAGGTGCCAAGGCTTTGAATGATTCCGTTCTGGGTGCCTTGCCGAAACTACTCGCGGATCCGGCCAACATTCAAATCTTGCACCAGGTAGGCGACAAAAATATCGAGTCTTTTCGCGCCCAAATTCCTCCCTCTCTACTCGAGCACCCACGTTACTGTTTGCGCGCTTACATCAACGATCTTTCTGTTGCCTACGCCCTGGCCGATCTGACTTTATGCCGAGCCGGAGCAATGACGATTGCGGAATTGACGGTGATGAATATACCGGCAGTGTTCGTCCCCTATCCGTATGCTGCGCAAGATCATCAGATGCATAATGGTCGTTTTATGGAGGAAGCCGGTTGTGCCGTCGTCATCCCGCAATCTGAACTCAATGCTGAAAAACTTGGTCAGACTGTAATTGACTTGCTCCAGGACCAGTCTCGTTTGTTGGCGATGAAGACAGCTATGCAGGCCAGTGCCAAGCCAATGGCTGCCCAAGACATTGCTCGGCAATTAAAGGAAATTGGACGTGACCGCGCAGTTGATGCACCGATCTAGCTGCTTGCTGTGCATCTAGCGGCTGGGGACGTTTGCTGCTAGTCTTCTGTTCGATAGTTTGATTGTTCTCAGTAGGATGGGTGATGGCTAAAACCAAGCACAAGACCGCTAATGCGGGCATTCTGGTGCTTTCGACATGGCTCGCCGCCAGCCTGCCCTCATCTGCAGCGGCCAGTCAATTGACGATGGCGGACGCAGCCGCAGCCAGTTCAACGGCGGCTGACGCAACCGCGACGAGCGCAGTCACAAAGGATGCAGCCCAATCCCCGCAGATTGACGCAACCGCAGCCAGTGCAGCAAGTGCACCATCAAAGAGTGCAGCACGCTCAGACGTAAATGTGGATGCCGCTCATCAATTGGCCAACCAGATAATCGCGGCAATTGGTGGCATGGCTAAGGTCAAGGAGCTGTACGAAGTGCCAACTCGGTCGCAGGGAAAGATTTCTGACCTATCGGCCATATCCGGTGCCACCAACACTTTTGATGCTGAGGTGATTTCTAAAGCCGACAAATTGCGGATCACAGTAAAAATCATGGGTCAGCCGACTGTGACCGGCTACAACGGCACTAGCAGCTGGATGCAACAGGGGGACCAGGTTTTTCCCTCAGATCCTGTCACTACTAAGCGCATCACCGAAGACTCACGTCACGGCACAATGCTCGTTCTCAAATTTGGGGATGCGAATACGGTCATGGAAGTTGTTCCTGACAAGATTGTGCAGGGAAAAGATTGTGCCGGTTTGAAAGTCATGGCTGATGATGGGAAGCCCACAACTTTCTATGCTGATAAGAAAACTCATCTGATTTTGCGCAGCGAGTATGGCGGACTGGATTTCGAGCAAGGCATACCAGCGCTCAAAGCTGTTGATTATTGCGACTATCGCCCTCTTCTTGGTTCAATGCTTTCCTACAAATCTATCGAATATACCGGAGACAAAAAGACATCCGAAAGCGTTGTTAGCTCGATCGATGTCGATAAATCGATTGACGATAGCTTATTCGAAATGCCCACTAGTGCAAAGATAGCCGGTTTGGAAAACGGACCGGTATCGCTTCCTTTCGACTACGTCTCGAATGAGATTGTCGTGAAAGCCAGGGTTAACGGCGGCGAAGAATATCCGTTTTTGATCGATACCGGTGCCACTCAGAACGTTTTAGATCAGGCTGTCGCAGCCAATCTTGGCACAGTTACCAAAAGCAATCTTCAACTGACGACCGGGTCAGGCTTTGTGCAGATGGGCAACATAACGCTCCCCAGTATTGAGCTCGGTGGCTTGAAGTTGACCGGCGTCCCCATGGCGGTGGCCGATATGCCGGCATTTTCGCAGATTCATCCGCCTCGACCGGCTGGTATTCTTGGAGCCAATGTTCTGCGTCGTTTTTTAGTGACGATTGACTATGATGAACATCGCTTGATCCTAGCCGATCCCGATTCGGTGAAAGTGCCGCCGGGCGCCACCGTGGTCGAATCGCAGCCGGCTTTCGGGGCCGCGGGACTGGCTGTAGAAGCAAATCTGGACAATAAATTAAAGCTGATGCTGTTGGTTGACACGGGTGCTGCATTCAACAGTGTGCCTGAGAATTTGATCAAATCAGTATTGTCTGTTCCACTCTTGACCGTCGGTAATGTGCAGGGCGTGGAAGGAAGTAACATCATGATCGGCTCTGTACAACTCAAATCTGTAACCATAGGCGACATTACCGTCAAAGACCCGGTCTTCTCCGTTGCACCAGCGGTAGCCAATCAAAAACTGCCGCCCGGACTTTTCTCCGGATCCTCGTTAGGAATCATGGGCAACCCTTTTTGGAGCCAGTTTCGCTTAACCGTAGACTATCGTCGCGGGCGTTTGTTTTTGCAAAAAGCCAAATCAAACCCTCTGGCTGTGGCACTGCAGGCTGATTTGAAGAAAGCGGAGAATCGTTTGCTCAAAGATCATAATTATGATCTCGCTATTGGCGAGTTCGAAAGAATCTTCAGTGCCTCTCAGCGAGATAACATGCAGGAATTGGCGGTGCAAGCTGCTGCATCAAAATCATGGGCGGCTTTTCAAAAAGCGATGGATTCGGATCGAGCCCAAGACACCCAGGCAGCTCTGGAACACTTCAACTCGGCGTTCGCGCTGACACAAGAAGGGAAGTACAGGGAAATCGCCGCCAAAGTTTTGGCAGGAAAAGCGATCTATTTATTGAATACTCAGAAATCGCCGGGAGATTTATTGAATGCACGCCGGCTCTTGACCGAGGCTTCGAGATTCTCCGAGACACAGCCAGAGGTGCGGGTCGGTGTCAGTATCTTATTTGAAAAAATTGGCGATCTTTCGATGTCGCAAAAAATGGTCGACCAAGCCTTAATCAGTTCCCCCTCGAATTGGCAGGCGCTCAGCCAACGTTACAGCTTAGCCAGGAAGCTGGGCAAGACTGCCGATCAAAGTATGGTAGCGACCCTGCTCAAGCATTATTGGCCGGGAGTTGCCTTGCCGGCAGAGACTGGATTGACTAAACCTGGATTGACCAAACCTGGATTGACCAAACCTGGATCCACTAAGCTGCCAGCTGGCAACAAAACCATGACGCCAGGGAAAACGCCTTCTCAGCAGCTAAAAAGAACATCCAGTAACGAACGAACGTCGGAGCGCAACCGCTAGCTAGAAGCTGACGGGAGAAGCGACTGCGTTGTTCAGGAAAGCTCTGGGCACTGTCTTAGTTTCTATTTCGCCAACTACCCATTCCATTTGTTTGAGCAATTCGCCTACTTCGGAGTTATCCGCCTGGGAGCGGCTGAGCACTTCTCGAAGGTCAGCGAGTGCATTCTTCAAATTGTTGTCGTTCATCATAGGTGACATATTTCTTCTGTCGTCTGAGCTAATTAACGATGTGACCGCTACTATCGGGTTGCCATTAACTGGTCCGAAGTGTAACACGCGGCGAACACCTTCCCAAGTGCGATTTTGTGCACTGACAGTCTTGATTTTGTTGTCAAGCATACGTTATTTGGAGCCCAGCAGGAGATTCGAATCATCTTTCCAGATCGGATGAGATTAAGATTCTATATGGATCACTCGGGCGAATGACCCCTTGCATCACTTCTCACTTGAGACCCGAATTGCTGGCTAGCCGCATTTGCAGATTTCTTAGCAGAAATGAGATGCGGGGATTATAGGCTATTATCGTTTTGGTGCCTTCAGTTCTCAGGACGCGGGTGGACAGCCTTAACCATGCAATTGCCAACGATTATCTGGTTGATTCTTCCGGCTCTTGTCATTTTCGTTTTCCTCTTTGTCTGGCAAAAATATTCTGCCTGGGCGAAACAACGCCGGAGAGAGGAGCTCGTTAATCTGCGCTTTTTTCATTCGCGGTTGAGCGTGCTTCTTAGTGAATTGTTGGCTAAAGCCAATGAGCTGGATCAGCACCGACTATATGTCGTCGCCAATCCAGATCCTCAATTCTCGAATAAGATTGCTGCATCCTGTCAGGATCTTGTGATACTGAGCGAATCGTTACCGATGATCGAGCATCTACTCGATGCAGGACATCTTACGACCGGTCGCAGAGACCTGATGGCAGCATTGCATTCGGCGACGAGAGTGAATCAGCACCTCGAAGGCATGCAAACGCAGCTGAAGGCACTGAGCGATGCTCAGATGTCTGCCAACCAGTCGGTTACGCCGAAGAAAGCCAAGAAGAGGCCTAGCGATAGCTAGCGTTAGGCGGCACCACTTACGGTGATTAGTTGAGTTTGTCAGGCAATCGAACAGATTGTTCTCACTTTAGCGGCCGACCGTCATTGAGTCTCGCAGCTGTTTAGACGGTGAAGCGTCGCGCAGCGTGCTCTCCGGGACACCGCGTTTTTCACCACATCCTTGCATGCAGATAGTAGGATGCGACGCCACTACTTCTGGTGCCTCCGGCGAGAAAGTTTAACCAAAGATCTTGGCGAAAAACTGCGCATGGAATCGCTGATTAAGCAATAATAAGAGTACTAGGTCCTTAATGGAAATCTTCTCGACTGAGGCGATGTGCGCTTTTACTCCTCCGCGCGCACATCGTTCCACCTCTGTCATGGATGTTCGTTGGGATCAATTTGGAACGCCGCCCAAGGAGGATTTGGAGATGTCGAAAAAGAAAAAAGCAACACAACCAACTGCCGAGCTGAGAGTTGTCCCTTCGGAACCAGTCGAAACCAACGAGCCAGAAACTGCACCAGAAGCCGCCCCTGTAGCGGATCAAGAAAATAAAGAAGAAAAAGAGTTGACGGCAGAAGCGGCTTCCGACGAAGAGAAGAAAGAAGAATGCGAACCGGCAGCCGAAGCTGCTTCTGACGAAGAGAAGAAAGAAGAATGCGAACCGGCAGCCGAAACTGCTTCTGACGAAGAGAAGAAAGAAGAATGCGAGCCGGCAGCCGAAGCTACTTCTGACGAAGAGAAGAAAGAAGAATGCGAGCCGGCAGCCGAA
>CAJCHQ010000928.1 GCA_903970295.1 Bryobacterales bacterium | reverse complement strand
CGGATTTTAATCGCGGCCAGCGACGAAACAGAAAATATACTCTGCCTGCCTGGTCTAACTAATGTGGTGAGCGTTTGCTCGTATAACCCTAGACTCAAATGAAAAATTTAGCAGTAATCGAAACTATCAATAGTCGCAATTTCTGAGCAAACTCTCGCCGATAAATGTGACGAGGACGAGACACTTCGCCGCTGGACGATCTCGCCGTAATCGCCGAGCCACAAACGATTGTTGACAAACCTGACCACTTTTGCCGCTCATAGACCTGTCCTGTACTAGGTAGCAAATGGCTGAGGTAGGGAGTGTTTCTCTGACAGAAGCCCTAAAGGCATACCAGCAAAAGGTTTGCGACCGGTTCGTCCGATCTCTGTACGCTTTCCGGACGAACCAAAATGCCATCTGCGCCAGCCTTTCAGCGTCAAAAGCATATGTCAGAAAAGCGTCGCCGCTTTCTGAAAGGAAAAAGCGAGAAACATTCGGTCTACGAAAAAACATCATCACCGAATGCGGTGCATCTTGTGACGAAGTATTTTCCGTCCATCGAAGTAAAATGATTTTTTCCAGGGGCAGGCAACATCCTCTCAGTACCACCAGCGGTGCTCACAGATTTTCTAAAATTGCGAAATTATCAAAAGTCGCCAGAACTATCAAACATAGCAACGGCAGAACTATTGCCCAAATCGATCATATATACGATCGGATCCTAATAGTTATTCATAATCACGAAGAAATTCTGTTCTTCGGCAATCCGCTTCTGATCCGGAAATAGATCGATGATCGCAGTGAATCTGCCTATGTTATTATTCTCAACAATAAATTACTGTCTGTTCCGATCGGAATCGACGTACAAAATTTGCTAAGCACGTGGTGCCAAGAAATTCCAGGTCCTCTCTTGGTGCGCTTTCCCTTTGGTTTCGGGGTGGATATCATCAACACTATTTTGATTTATCCATGCCCAACAATTACAGTCGCTTTAGACTGACAATTGCTCGCGTCGCCGGTTCAGCTCTTGGTTGGATCGGTGTCTTTGTTTCGGTCCCCGTTTTTAAAGCCCACTTTGATGGTTGGAGAAGTTGATGACGACACAAGAAAGAGACGATGTTCGGCTTTTGAAACCGGTGCAGCAAATCTGGGCGAGCGTGCAAGAAATTCTCGCCAAGAACATGAAAATGCCTAGCTATCACACCTGGATTCGCCCCACCCAACTTTTGGAAATCAAAGACGGAGAGGCGATCGTCGGCGCCGCCAACGATTTTGTTCGAAGCTGGATCGTCAACAACCACCTAGCAACCGTTACCGAAGCCCTCCAGCAGGTCACCAAAGAAAAGCTCACTGTTCGCGTGGTCATCGATGCGTCTCTGGAAGCCGAAGGCTACAGCGGATCTATTGGCAGCATTACGGTATTACCAGATTCTGACGAGGAGCTCGAAGAAACAGACCCCTCTTCGGGCATTCAAAAGGCGAGGCGTGCCGATTCAGGTAATGGACGCCCAGCCAACAACCAACGAAACTCGATGGCCAGCGGTAATTTCCAGCCAAATGTAGGTAGCGGCGGTGGTCTGACGAAAGCCAATCTGAACGCAAAATATACGTTTGACACTTTTGTTGTCGGCTCACACAATCGATTTTCCTATTCTGCGGCAATGGCTGTGGCAGAACGCCCGGCACAGGCCTACAGCCCCCTATTCATCTATGGCGGCGTTGGTTTGGGGAAAACCCACATCATGCAGGGCATCGGCCATGAAATTCTCAAGCGCCACCCTAACATGGCAGTCAGGTATATCACCTGCGAGCGTTTCACGAACGAATTGATCAACTCGATCCGAGACGACCGCATGCTGGATTTCCGCAAGCGCTACCGTCAGGTCGACGTGCTAATGGTCGACGACATTCAATTTATCCAGGGTAAGGAGTCGACTCAGGAAGAATTTTTCCATACCTTTAATGCCTTACGCGACAACAATAAACAGATCGTTTTGTCATCCGATCGGCCGCCTAAAGCTATATCGCATCTGGAAGAGCGCTTGAGGAGTCGCTTCGAGTGGGGTCTGATCGCAGACATCCAGGCTCCTGATTTGGAAACTCGCGTTGCCATTCTGCGAAAAAAGAGCGAGTTAGAGAATATCAAAGTAGGTGACGACGTACTTGAATATATCGCAAATGTATTCACCACTAACATCAGAGAACTAGAGGGCGCACTCATACGCGTGCACGCTTATGCTAGCTTGGCTGGCTCGGCTCTGACGCCGGCGGCGTTGGCTGGTATTTTGCAACCGGTCAGCCCAGCTCAGAAAATGAAAAATGCGCTGAGCATAGAACGGATTACAGACACCGTATCGTCGTTCTACCGCGTCGAATCAAGTGAATTGAGATCATCGAAGCGTTCTCAGGATCTCGCTCTGCCGCGCCACGTGGCGATGTATTTAGGGCACGAATTGATGCAAATGAGCTTTCCCAGAATCGGCCAGGCATTCGGTAATCGCAAACATACATCGGTTTTATATGCCTATCAACGCATAAAAGAGTTGATGGACAAAGACCCTGAACTGGCCCAGTCAGTAAGACAACTTACGGCGCAGTTGCAGGCTTGAGTGCTTGTACAAAAACTGTCGAAAACGTGTTTGAACTCTGTCTCTTTCTCTTGAAACACCAAACTATTTTGATGGCAAAAATTTCCATTTGCACAACTGATGCACAAGAAACTGACAGGCGCTTTCGGCATGGTAGAAGGGTTCAACGGTTATCTACAGAAAATCCATTGTCCTACTACTACTCTATTACTAAATTTAGAGAACTAAGAGACGTAGAACAGTGAGAGAAAAGCGATTGGTTTCGAAAACCGAAAACCGATATCAGCGATTTGCGAGCACAAGCAAGAACAAGAACCGAACCGCTGGCGAGAAGCATTCAGCAATTGTTCTGTTCCCAGAGTATCGATTAGAAAAACGATCAGATCATCTGACGATGTCCGAAAAGCGCTCTAGCATCGGCTTATGTTCGAAAAAAAGTTCTTCAAAAAAACTTGTCATGAAGATAGTCTTGATTACGAGTCGTGCAGGCAGCCACCTGCATGAATGTCAGAGATATAGCCGGTGAACGCTCCAGCGCTCAGGAAAACAAAGGCATCGCCTAGACAGAGGTAGTAATATGCACTTCGCCGTTCAAAAAGATGTTCTCGTCAAGGCGCTGAAAGACGTCACCGCTGCTGTAGCTACACGAGTGGTGCAGCCAATTCTGAGCAACGTTCTGATTGAATCGGTGAACAGCACGACGCTGAAGTTTCAGGCTACTGACCTCGACCTGGCGATCGAAACCAAGACACCAGCTGTTGTCTACGCGCCAGGCGCGATTACTTTGCCGGGCAAAAAGCTGCTCGAGATCATTGCTAAATTGCCCAATGAACTAGTTTCTTTCCAGGTCAACAAAGAGACTCTGGAAACCAATGTCACCTGTGCTCGCTCTAAATTCAGCATCACTGGTTTAGCCGCAGACGATTTTCCTAAGATTCTCGATGCACGGTCGATTGACGGTGTTTTGATGCCTGCCGATATTCTCCGCAAGTCGATTGTGCAAACCGCGTTTGCTGCATCGAGCTACGAAGCGGGCAGCATTTTAGGGGGCGTATATCTGGTCATCGAAGATGGCTCAGTTGCCTGCACCGCGACCGATGGCAGCCGCTTGGCTCACCGTCGCGAAGTATTGAACGTCAGCGCTCGCTCAGGCAAGAAGACAGAAGGCGAGCACGAGAGAGAAACTAAGACTTCCACTGCGACGCTGGAAAAGCCGGCAACGTTGAAAGCTATTATTCCCGCACGTGCCTGTCAGGAATTGGTAAAACTACTCGATGGCAGC
>CAJCHQ010000927.1 GCA_903970295.1 Bryobacterales bacterium | reverse complement strand
GGTTAAGTTCGAACTGATGCTGGGGTGCTCGGCGCCACAGACCTCTTCCCGCATAGCAAGAGCCTTTTGGAACAGCGGTTCTGCTTGCGCATACTTTCCATGCGCCCGATAAAAATCAGCCAGATTTTCCAGGGCGCCGGCCACATCTAATTTATTGGATCTGGCATTCTGTTCATAGATTGTCAAAGCTCGACGAAAATACGCTTCGACTTCGGCGTATTTACCCTGCGCCCGATAAACCATGCCCAGCTTATTTAAAATCTCGGCAGTGGCGGTCGTGCCGGATTCACCCGCACCATTGCCAGCGTGCCCTTTCTCGCTCAGTGCTGCCGCCCGGCGATATGAACTTTCCGCCTCGCCGTACCAGCCCTGAGACCAGTAGAGATCGCCCAGACCGGCATGGATTTGAGTTTGCGCGGCTTCCGCCCGACCCTCCAGGGGAATTTTTTCGGCTTCGGCCAGAGCCTTTTGATAAAGCTTTTCCGCATCGGCATAGCGTGTCAATTGGTGAGCTTTGTTCGCCGCTTCGATGTAGTTTTCCCAGCCCACACTTTCAGTCAGTGGTTCCATCACGATTAAAATTGCCTCATCGCAGGCTCGCCTCGAACCCGCCACAATGTCTACCCGCTTATAGAATGCCCACTTCGTTGTCAAACCCAACAGTTCCTTAACTGTACGGATCGACTCGTGCTGGTGGCAGCCGGTTGACTAGCTTGGAGAAAGGCGCAAGAGGACGTCCCCTTTGACTTTGACCGCAATTTTCAAAAGACACTGGACGGCTGCCATGATCATCGAGGGTCTGGTCTTAGTGGGTCTCTATCTCGCGCTGTCTCCGCTTGTAGCAATGCCAATCTACAACGCGATCATATTTCGACCCTTTTCAGAAAATGTCGACCTCTCTCAAACCATCAAAAAATTGGAGCAAACATTTCATTGTCAATATCGAGAAATACAAATCAAAGCTCCTGACGGCGGAAATTTGAACGCCTGGTATTTCAAAATTCCGGGAGCCCGCAAAACCATTATGGTCAGCCACGGAAATGCCGGCAATATCCAACACCGCCTGGAGTTGTGCCCGCTTTTACTCAGCAGTGGCTGCTCGGTTTTGCTCTACGACTATGAGGGATACGGAAAAAGCACCGGCTCCCCCAATTTGACTACAGTTTGTGCAGATGCCATTGCTGCATTTGATTATTTGACCAGGACTGAACGTCTGTCACCGGCTGATGTCATCGTATACGGTGAATCGCTCGGTTGCGGAGTAACCAGCGAGTTGACCAAACAACGGCGACCGGGAGGAGTAATATTGCAGTCGCCATTCACCTCGATGCTCGCCTGCGGTGGGGACAAACTGCCCTTCATCAGGCTTTATCCGAGCTGGCTTTTCCCTGGCCCGCATCTGGACAATCTAGGCATTATGAAGAAAACTCATCCACCGCTTCTGATTATTCACGGCAAGCAAGATGCCCTGCTTCCTTACCAATACTCAGAACGAATTATGGCCGAGGCGGCCGAACCAAAAACACTGGTGTTGTTGCCAAATGCAGGCCACAACGATGTCTGTTTCGTTGATGTCGATCAGACCATGAGCTCTCTGAAGAAGTTCACAAGCAGCCTGCCTTAGGGAAAACGCAGAGCTGACAACAACAATACTTCTGTTCGTCGATGCACACCAAATGCGGTGCGCATGATTGCGCGCGGATCATTGCAAACGTCCAGGCTAGAAAAGGAGGATCGCTATGAGTTGGCTAAGTTTTTTAGGTTTTCCAGCGGTGAGAAAAATTCAGCGTCCCGATACAGCACCTGACGAATTGTATATCGACGTCGCCACTGTTGGCATTACTGGTAGTGGCAAAAGCGCATCTGGCAAAAGATTAAACGGCAAGGGCGAAATCAGCTTGACCAGATCTCTGAAGCAGTCGGTTATCTTTGTTTCCATATCGTTCGCCGCCTGCTTGCTCGGTGTCTATTTAGCCATGTTTCCACCATTGGCTAAAGAGTTTTGGGATTTTGTGATGTTCCCACCGACGCGAGGCAAAGTCGATATGGGCCGAGAATTGCAACGTATGTCTACGATTTTGCATTGCCATGTTGCGGATCTTTTTTTCAGTGCACCAGACGGAGCTAAGCTTCACGCCTACTATTTCACCCTGCCCAGTGCCAAAAAAACCATGCTGGTCAGTCATGGCAAAGGCGGAATTATCGCGCACCGACTGCCACTGGCATTTTTGCTGATGCAAGCTGGATGTTCGGTTTTCCTCTACGACTACGAAGGCTATGGCGAAAGCACAGGCTCAGCCGACCTGCCCCGAGTCTGCCGAGACGGTGAAGCGGCTTTCGACTATTTGACGCAAGTGGCAAAAATAAAGCCTGAAGATATTATTCTCTATGGCGAATCGATCGGCACCGGCGTCAGTTGTGAACTGAGTCAACACAGACTGGCTGGTGGCATCATTCTTCAATCCGGCTTCACGTCGCTCTACGAGGCGGCGAAAAAAGTGGTGCCGATTGTGCGCATCTATCCGCAATGGTCTTTTCCCAGTCCCCAAATGAACAATGCGCAAATCTTGAAGAAGCAGCATCCACCCCTTCTTCTCATTCACGGGCGGAAAGATCAGACGCTGCCCTGCACATATTCCGAGCAAATGATGATCGAGGCATCCCCGCCAAAGCGTTTAGTTGTACTGCCCCACGCCGACCACAACGATGTTGGAGCCCTGGACGTACCCGAAACAATCAAGGCTTTGAAAGACTTCGTCGGCGAATTGAAATAATCTCCGCCCTTGCAGGTCAGAGGCGATTGGAGAACTTGCTCAATTGATGTACTGATCGACGAATTCTACATTGACCGGATCTTTATAGATCCCGCGTTCATGAGCCATTCTAAAAAGCGTCTCCAGAGCCTGCCGCCCCTCGTCGCCAAAATCGACAGTGCGCTCGTTCACATACATGCCGATATATTTGTCAGCCAGTTCGCGCGGAATGTCTTTAGCGAATTGCATGGCGTAAGCCAATGCTTCATCACGATGCGCCAGCGAATATTCCACTGATTCTTTGAACAGCTCTGTAGCGTCTTTGATCAGCTCAGAGCCCAAATCTTTGCGCACAACGTTGCCACCCAGGGGCAGCGGTAAATTGGTGACGTCGTGCCACCATTGACCGAGATCTACAACTTTTTGCAAGCCCAGTGATTTGTAAGTCAATTGCCCCTCATGAATCAACAATCCGGCATTGACTGCGCCGCTAGCAACTGCATCCAATATTTCGTCGAAAGGCATGACGATTACATTCAGTCCCGGCTGGAAAAGTTGCAACGTCAACCAGGCCGTGGTTTGACGTCCCGGAATCGCAACGATCGAAGCGCGCAATTCTCCATCACTCAAATTCTTTTTGGCGACGACAATCGGTCCATACTGATCGCCCATGCTGGAGCCGCAGGGCATCAGAGCGTAGTTCTCAGCAATTTCAGGATAGACGGCAAAAGAAATAGCCGAGACTTCATACTGCGCATTCAAAGCAATTTGATTGAGGCTCTGAATATCCTTCATCACCTGATTGATTTTCAGTCCGCGAGTATCCAATTTGTTGTGTGCGAGGGCATAGAACATGAAGGCATCATCCGAATCCGGACTGTGCGCAATTGTAATTTCCTTGACTCTTACGGGCATGGAGGAACCTCTGAAACTCCGACCATTGTCCCTCGAAGACAGTGAGAATGCATGCCCGGCAGAAATATCTTCAGATATCTTCAGGAATTAGCTTACCGGCAAGTTATCCAGAACCCAGTCCAGCCAATCTAGTTGCTCGAACTGAATTCCAGGGGCTGTTGTAGCTGGAAATTGGCGGGCACGGCAGGCGAACTATAGAGCTTTTTCAAAGTGTTGAGATCACGAGCCGTCAAACTGACAGCATGAGGCGTCGAAGAGCCCTTCTTAGCTGTCTTATCGTCGGCATT